>NZ_RWIO01000006.1:0-129184 GCF_009764655.1 Pseudomonas sp. PB105 | reverse complement strand
TAGGCTCGGTGTGCCCGAACGAAGGCTTGAATCCGTGGGCCGCCGCGATGGGCCATCCTTGGCCCAGCGCGGCTAACCCGGCGTCCTGCCGGGTTACCCACGGATTCAAGCCTGCGTTCGGCCAGCGTGTTTAACGGGGCGCCTAAGATCAAGATCAAGATCAAAAGCGCAGATCAAAAGAGCGCTGACTTCGTCAGCGACAAGGATGTAAGGGCCAGATCAAAAACAGAGCAGAGCAACCCGCTTTTGATCTAACCACTCTGGTTACTTTCGCGCTTTTCGAAAGTGACCCGCCGTAAGGGCGGAACCATAGGCAGCCGTTACCGCAGCAACGGATATGCCCCCAACATAATCCAATCCCCCCCCCTTTTCGCCCAGCGGGCTGCCGCTCCCTCCCGTTTGCCGTTATACTCGCCGGCTTTCAAAAGTTCGCCAACGAGTGCTGCCCGCTATGGAAATCAACCCGATCCTGAACACCATCAAGGACCTGTCCGAGCGCTCCGAAACTATTCGGGGGTATCTTTGACTACGATCAAAAGCATGAGCGTCTGACCGAAGTCAATCGCGAGCTTGAAGATCCGGCTGTCTGGAACAAACCCGAATACGCCCAGGAACTGGGCCGCGAGCGCGCCGCGCTGGCGCAGATCGTCGACACCCTCGACGAACTGAACACCGGTCTGGCCGATTGCCGTGACCTGCTGGACATGGCCGTCGAAGAAAACGACGAAGGCGCAGTGGGCGATGTCGTCGCCGAACTGGCCCGTCTAGAGGAAAACCTCGCCAAACTCGAATTCCGCCGCATGTTCAGCCATGAAATGGACCCGAACAACGCTTACCTGGACATCCAGGCCGGTTCCGGCGGCACCGAAGCCCAGGACTGGGCCAACATCCTGCTGCGCATGTACCTGCGCTGGGCCGACAAGCGCGGTTTCGACGCGACCATCATGGAACTGTCGGCCGGTGAAGTGGCGGGTATCAAGGGCGCGACCGTGCACATCAAGGGTGAATACGCCTTTGGCTGGTTGCGTACCGAAATCGGCGTGCACCGCCTGGTGCGCAAGAGCCCGTTCGACTCCGGCAACCGTCGCCACACCTCGTTCTCGGCGGTGTTCGTCTCGCCAGAGATCGACGACAAAGTGGAAATCGAGATCAACCCGGCCGACCTGCGCATCGACACCTACCGTTCATCCGGTGCCGGTGGCCAGCACGTAAACACCACCGACTCGGCCGTACGTATTACCCACGTACCGACCAACACTGTGGTCAGCTGCCAGAACGAACGTTCCCAGCACGCGAACAAGGACACCGCCATGAAAATGCTGCGGGCCAAGTTGTACGAGCAGGAAATGCAGAAGCGCAACGCCGCTTCCCAGGCGCTGGAAGACACCAAGTCGGATATCGGCTGGGGTCACCAGATCCGTTCGTACGTGCTCGATGCGTCGCGGATCAAGGATCTGCGCACCAACATCGAACGCAGCGACTGCGACAAGGTGCTCGACGGTGATATCGACGAATACCTGGAAGCCAGCCTGAAGTCCGGCCTCTAAAGAACCTGTAGGAGCGGGCTTGCCCGCGATCCTCAGCCGTAGGCTGAGGGCAACGAACCTGTGATGGAATTTCAAAAGACATGAGCGACCAACAACTCGACCCGCAAGCCCTGCTACAGGAAGAAAACTCCCTGATCGCCCTGCGCAAGGAAAAGCTTGCTGCCGAGCGCGCCAAGGGCAATGCCTTCCCCAACGACTTCCGCCGCGACAATTACTGCGATGCCTTGCAGAAACAGTACGCGGACAAGACCAAGGAAGAGCTGGCAGAGGCTGCGATCCCGGTCAAGGTGGCAGGTCGCATCATGCTCAACCGTGGCTCGTTCATGGTGATCCAGGACATGACCGGGCGCATCCAGGTTTACGTCAACCGCAAGACGCTGCCTGAAGAAACCCTGGCCTCGGTGAAAACCTGGGACATGGGCGATATCATCGCCGCCGAAGGCACCCTGGCCCGTTCCGGCAAGGGCGACCTGTACGTCGAGATGACCAGCGTGCGCCTGCTGACCAAGTCCCTGCGCCCACTGCCGGACAAGCACCACGGCCTGACCGACACCGAGCAGCGCTACCGCCAGCGCTACGTTGACCTGATCGTCAACGAAGAGGTGCGCCAGACCTTCCGTGTACGTTCCCAAGTCATCGCGCACATCCGCAGCTTCCTGATGCAGCGCGACTTCCTGGAAGTGGAAACGCCGATGCTGCAGACCATCCCCGGTGGTGCCGCAGCCAAGCCGTTCGAAACCCACCACAACGCGCTGGACCTGGAAATGTTCCTGCGCATTGCGCCTGAGCTGTACCTCAAGCGGCTGGTCGTCGGCGGTTTTGAAAAGGTGTTCGAGATCAACCGCAACTTCCGTAACGAAGGCGTCTCGACCCGTCACAACCCAGAATTCACCATGTTGGAGTTCTACCAGGCTTACGCCGACTACGAAGACAACATGGACCTGACCGAAGAACTGTTCCGCGAACTGGCACAGTTGGTCCTGGGCAGCACCGACGTGCCGTACGGCGACAAGGTCTTCCACTTCGGCGAGCCGTTTGTGCGCCTGTCGGTGTTCGACTCGATCCTCAAGTACAACCCTGAGCTGACCGCCGACGACCTCAACGACATCGACAAGGCCCGTGCCATTGCCAAGAAAGCCGGCGCCAAGGTGCTGGGTTTTGAAGGCCTGGGCAAATTGCAGGTGATGATTTTCGAGGAACTGGTCGAGCACAAGCTGGAACAGCCACACTTCATTACCCAATACCCGTTCGAAGTGTCGCCGCTGGCCCGTCGCAACGACGACAACCCGAACGTCACCGACCGTTTCGAGCTGTTCATCGGCGGCCGCGAAATCGCCAACGCCTACTCCGAGCTTAACGACGCGCAAGACCAGGCCGAGCGTTTCATGGCCCAGGTGGCCGACAAGGACGCTGGCGACGACGAAGCCATGCACTACGACGCCGACTTCGTGCGCGCCCTGGAATACGGCATGCCGCCAACCGCCGGCGAAGGCATCGGCATCGACCGTCTGGTGATGTTGTTGACCAACTCGCCGTCGATCCGCGACGTGATCCTGTTCCCGCATATGCGGCCAGAAGTGTAAACGTAGCGAAATCCGAAGCCGCCTTTTATAAGGCGGCTTTTTTATGTGGCGTTTTTAAGCGTCAAGCAAACAGCGCCAGGGTTTGATCTATTCAAGGATGTGAGTCGTGAACCGCGTAATCGCACAAGAAGGCGCCGCCGGCATTGCTGCTGCCGTGGCTGAAAGCGTCCAGTACCAGGGCCGTAAGGCCAGTCGTCGGGGCAGCGAGCAACGCAGGCAAGACATTCTCGATGCGGCCATGCGCATCGTGGTGCGCGAAGGCGTGCGTGCCGTGCGCCATCGGGCGGTGGCGGCGGAGGCGGGTGTGCCGCTGTCGGCCACCACCTACTATTTCAAAGACATCGATGACCTGCTCACCGATACCTTCGCCCAGTACGTCGAACGCAGCGCCGCCTTCATGGGCAAGCTGTGGGTGCGTAACGAAGGCCTGTTGCGCGAGATGGTCGCCTACGGGGATGGCAGCCCGGAGTCGCGCTCACAGCTGGCCGATGACATCGCGCGCCTGACCGCCGATTATGTGCAGCGCCAACTGATCAACCGCCGCGAATACCTGATGGCGGAACAGGCGTTCCGCCAGGAGGCGCTGCTGAACCCGCGCCTGGCCGAACTGGTGCGCTCCCACCAGCAGATTTTGTTGCAGGGCACCGGGCAGTTTTTCCAGGTTCTGGGCTCCCGCGAACCGCAGCAGGACGCCAAGGTGTTGACGGCGATTATCAGTCGGATGGAATATCAGGGCCTGTTGGGCGGCGCAGAGCCTCTGACCGGTGAAGAGATGCTTGAGATCCTCAAGCGTTACATGCATTTGGTGTTGGCCTCGGTCTGACACCGGAGGGTGTCTGATGAAAACCTGGCGCAGCGCAGTAATCGCCTTGTCGTTCCTGCTCCTCAGTGGTTGCCTGGTGACCTTCAAGGAGCCGCTGGCAACCCGTGAAGCGGCGCCGGATGAGTTGCTGGGCCAATGGTCCAGCAAAAATGCCTGGGGCGAGCCGCTCAACCTGCACATCACGCGGGCCGGTGAGCACCGTTACAAAGCCGTGAGCTACCCTAAGGCCACGCCGGAGCAGCGCGACGAGTACCTGTTCAGCGTGTCGCGCCATGGCAACCGCTGGTACCTGTCGGCGCCGTTGCCTACAGAGCTCGGTGGGAATTTTATCCTGGCCGGCTTCGAATTCGACGAAAAGCACGAATTGGTGGTCTACAACCTGGATCTGGACCAGATCCACCAGGCCATCGGCCAACAGGCGTTGCGTGGTCATACGGTAGAAACCGTCGAAGGCGACGGCGTGTTGGTGGATAGCCCCATGGACCAGGTGTTTGCCTACCTGGACAACCCGGCCAATGCCGATGTGTTCGTTGAAGCCGTGCGCTACCGGCGTGCGGGCAAATAACGTTTAAAGAAGGAAGCACCCGGTGGACGATTACCAGCAGACGATACGCACCTTGTCCGATCGCATTGTGCTGGCGCAAACACCGATTCGCGTCCTCGACGCCGTGAAGTGGGACGACAACATTCGCCAGGGATTCCTCAAGGCCAAGGGCAAGGCAATGCCTGCCGTGGACCGCGACTATTACCTGAACCGACCGCTGTCGTTCGATTCCAGCGCAGTGAAGCTGGAATTCCAGAACATTGAGCGTGATATCACCCGGCGGCTCGGCCAGTTCAGCCCGGTGGGGCAGATCATGCGTCGCATGTGCCGTGAGTACCGCATGGTGGTGCGTATGCTCGAAGCACGCGGCACCGAGGACTTCGGCCTGATTTCCCAGGAATTGTACGGCGCTGCCTCCGATGCGTTTCATGCTGGCGACCCGACTCTGGCCGACCTGGGGCTGATGCTCTCTGACTACCTGAACAATATCGATGGCCGTGGCGACCTCAAGGACGAAGCCAAGACCCTCACCGCCAAGGACGCCGTCGCCCTGCTGCAAACCCGCTTGAACAAGGTGTTCGGCGAGGCGGAAGAGACCATCCGCGTGTTCGAGTCCGACGGCATCGTCGCCGACGCGGCGGCGGGGGCCGACTACATCAAGATCCGCGCCGATGCAATGTTCAACAATCGCGACGTACGCGCCCTGGAAGTGCATGAAGGCCTGGTGCACGTCGGCACCACCCTCAACGGCCAGAACCAGCCGATCTGCACCTTCCTGTCCAAGGGCCCGCCGTCGTCCACTGTGACCCAGGAAGGCCTGGCCATTCTGATGGAGATCATCACGTTTGCCTCATACCCCAGTCGCCTGCGCAAACTGACCAACCGCACCCGCGCCATCCACATGGTGGAAGAGGGCGCCGACTTCCTGCAGGTGTTCGAGTTCTTCCGCGAGCAAGGCTTTGAAATGGCCGAAAGCTATGGCAACGCCAGCCGTGTATTCCGTGGCTCGGTGCCCAATGGCCTGCCGTTTACCAAGGATTTGTCCTACCTCAAGGGCTTTATCATGGTCTACAACTACATCCAGCTGGCCGTGCGCAAAGGCAAGCTGGAGCAAGTGCCGCTGCTGTTCTGCGGCAAGACCACCCTGGAAGACATGCGGACCCTGCGCCAACTGGTGGATGAAGGACTGGTGGTGCCACCCAAGTACCTGCCGGAGCAGTTCCGCGACATGAACGCGCTGGCCGCGTGGATGTGCTTCTCCAACTTCCTCAACCATCTGAGCCTGGATCGGATCGAAGCGGATTACTCCAATATCCTTTAAACACGTTTATTCACGAGGCTTCATCGGATGAGAATCCTCGGCATTCTGTGCCTGCTACTCACCTTGAACGGCTGCAGCTCGCTGCTGTTCTACCCCGAGCCCGGCCTGCCCTTTACCCCGGAAAAGGCCCGTCTGGCGTACCGCGACGTCACCCTCACCACCGCTGATGGCGTGAAGCTGCACGCGTGGTGGCTGCCGGCCAAGGTTGGCGTGCCTGTCAAAGGCACGGTGCTGCACCTGCACGGCAATGGCGGCAATCTGGCCTGGCACCTCGGCGGCAGTTGGTGGTTGCCGGAGCAGGGCTATCAAGTGCTGCTGGTGGACTATCGCGGATATGGTTTGTCCGAAGGCAAACCGTCGTTGCCGGCGATCTATGAGGATGTGGATGCGGCGTTCCGTTGGATCGACACGGCCCCGGAAACCCAAGGCCAGCCGCTGATTGTCCTCGGTCAGAGCCTGGGCGGTGCGCTGGCGGTGCACTATCTGGCGGCGCATCCTGAGCGTCAGGCCAGGCTCAAAGCGCTGGTACTGGATGGCGTGCCCGCCAGTTATCGTGACGTAGGACAATTCGCCCTCAGCACCTCTTGGCTAACATGGCCGTTCCAGGTGCCTTTGTCCTGGCTGGTGCCCGACGCCGACAGCGCAATCAACGCCATGCCGCAACTGACCGGCGTACCCAAACTACTGTTCCACAGCCTGGATGACCCGATCGTGCCGCTGTCCAATGGCATCCGCCTGTACCAGGCCGCGCCAGCGCCGAGGGTGTTGCAGTTGACCCGGGGCGGCCATGTGCAGACCTTTGCCGACAAGACCTGGCAAACCGTGATGCTGCGCTACCTGGACGACCCGCAGCACTTCAACGGCCTGCGCCGCCTGGGCGAAATTGCGAACTACCCCATTCCTAAAGTTGACTCATCAGAGAGCCCGCAATGAGCGAAGAACGCAACATGATCCCGCTGATTCTCACCGGTATCGGCACCATCATCGGCACCGTCGGCTGCCTGTGGTACTACGGCTACCTGCACTTCGCCAAACCGGAAGATGCGTTACTGCTCAGTGACTTCACCATGCTCAAGACCGTACCCGGCGAGGACTACAAAATCTCGCTGACCCCGGCGGCCCAGGTGGCGCAGTGCGTCGATGGCGTGCTGGTGATGTTCGATACCGAGCAAAAAGGCTTGAGCGGCGTGCTGGTGAATAACAAGAAACAGGCCGTGCGCTGCATGGGGCAGGAAACGCCGCAACTGCAGCAGTAGCAGGTTCGTCATTCCAAATAGCCGGACATATCTGGAACCGTTTTTCGTAAGGTGCCACTGACTAGCCTGTCAGTACGACTGGCAAATAACTTATGAATATGGACTCTGGAGTGTAAACGTGAGTGGCATTAGTGCTATAGGCAAGATGTTGGGAATGGCAAGGGGCCAGGAAAGCCTGGGGCGAGATGGTGCTGAAGGCGCTGGTCATCAAAACGATAAAGTAGACCCGGAGCTGCTCAAGAAGCTGCTCGAAATGCTCTCCGGCGGCGCCGGTGGCGCTCAGGGCGGTGGCGGATCAGGTTCATCTGGTGGTTCGGGTGGTCAGCCTGACCCTGATCAGATCAGGAAGATGATGAGTGGGCGCCAAGGGATGGAGGCGATGATGCCGGACAGTGATAACGGTCGTCAGGTCCAGGTCTGACAGGCACAAAAAACCCACCGTCAGGTGGGTTTTTTTTCAGCATCGGTTAATCAGTTCGCCATCGACGAACGTGGTTTGACCGGCTGGTTGTCGTTGGAGATGGTCACTTCAACGCGGCGGTTCATGGCACGGCCCGACACGCTGCCGTTATCGGCAACCGGGTATTCCTTGCCGTAACCGGTGGTCACGATGCGGCGTGGATCAACACCCATCTTGATCAGTGCAACCTGTACCGAAGCAGCACGACGCTCCGACAGGCTCTGGTTGTAGGCATCGGCGCCGGTGCTGTCGGTGTAACCCTCGACGATCACCTGGCGATCCGGGTTTTCCTGGAGGAACTGCGCCAGCTTGTTGATGTTGACCAGACCGCTGGATTTCAGGTCGGCCTTGTTGGTCGCAAACAGCACATCACCGAAGGTCACCAAGGTGCCGCGATCAGTCTGCTTGGCGTTCAGGCTGTCTTGCAGTTGCTTGATCTGTGCATCACGGGCGTCCAGCAGGGCGCGGGCACGTTCGTCGCCGGCATTTTTCAGCTTGGCTTCGGATTCGCGCAGCACGATGGTGTCCTTGGCCACCTCAACGCGCTGGTTGGTCAGGTAAGCCAACTGGTCGACCTTCTTCTCGTCTTCCTTGTCACGGTAGGCCTTGTCAGCCTTGTCCAGCCAATCTTGCGCGTCCTTGGTTTCCAGGGCCGCTACTTTGGTGGCGTTAGGGTTGGCCTGCAGGGCCGAGAAATTGGTCCGAGCGTTTTCCAGGTTTGCGTTCGGCGGGGTGGAGCAAGCTGCCAGGGCAACGCTCATCGCCAGCAGGGCAGGGATCATCAATTGTTTACGCATAGTCGTGTCGTCCTTTCAATTCGATATCAGGTGCGATGCAGTCAGGGGCGGCGGCTTATTTCTGCTGGATAGCAGCCGGGCGCATGCCTTCCTTACGCAGCTCGTCAACAGCCTTCTGAGAATCCTTCACAGCCTGGTCAGCCTTGGCGGCCTGAGCTTTACGCTCTGCAACGCGAGCGTCCCATTCAGCTTGTTCAGACAGGCGACGGGCTTCGTCGTAGTTTTTGTCGTGCATCGCGATTTCGGCTTGCTTGAGCTTGTCCTGGGCCGACTTCATTTCTACGGCCGCGTACTCGGTGCCGCCGGCGCTGACAGCGCTGTTCACCGCAGATTGTGTAACGGCGTACTGTTCAGTCGGAGGGTTGCCGGCGCAGCCAGCCAGAACGAAGCTGGTGCCGATTGCCAGCGCGGCCAATTTAAGCCCGCGCAGGTGGTTAAACGAGGATTTGGCAGTGCTGGTCTTCATCGTCTTCAACTCCATTGGATAACTCCTGAAAAACTTCAACATCCATCGTAGGTGGTCAGCTGTGGCGGGCTCTGCGGTTAAGCGCGGGGCACCTATTCAAACGGCTGTTCCAAGTGATGGCTTACTGGCTGTGACCGGCGGCTTTTTTGAATAGTTCAGAGAAGATGGCGATTTGCCTAAAAAAATAACTGACTGAATGGTCAGCGTAAAAAATTGGAACTTTTGCTGCACGCAGAAGTACACCGGGCCTTAGGGAGGCCCGGTGTACAAGGGTTAGCAAGGGGGTTTCAGTGCTTGGGTTCGTCGGCACTGGCCGACAAGTCATGCAGATGGCGCCGAGACAGCGTGAGAAAACGTGGCGTCGGGCCGACGTCTTCATACAGCGGGTCGCCCTCTTCATCAGTGGCGATGACGTGCTGCCCCTTGATGTAGGGAAAGCTGGCTTCCAGCTCCTCAAGGGCGGCGCCGATCAGCTCGCCGAGCAGTTCTTCGGTATTGCGCTTGGGGTACATCTCGGCGATGGCCGCCAACCGAGCGGCGGCCTCGACATCCAGATGGATGGCGTACTCGGTCTTGGTCAAGCGACCCTTGGCGTTCTCTTCCCAATGCTGGGCCAGTTCTCGAATTTTCATGGCAACCTCAATAAAGCCTGGGATGGCAGGCGGTGATGAGTGACCAGTCGCGCGCATGGATAACGCGGCGGCTCACAGTTGAGACTAGCTGCAAGCGGCAAGGTTTAAAGTCTTGTCATAAAACGATGCTGACGGCACTCTGGCAGGCCTGCGCGTCCCGGATTTCTGGCTGGAGATTGGCTGATGAGTGATATCGATGCACGCTTGCGTGAGGATGTTCACCTGCTGGGTGAACTGCTGGGCAACACGATTCGAGAGCAGTACGGCGATGATTTCCTCGACAAGATCGAGCAGATCCGCAAAGGCGCCAAGGCCGATCGTCGCGGCGCTGGCGATGAGCTGAGTACCAGCCTCAACCAATTGCAGGAAGACGAACTGCTGCCCGTAGCCCGGGCCTTCAACCAGTTCCTCAACCTGGCCAATATCGCCGAGCAGTACCAATTGATTCACCGGCGCGATGAGTCGCAGCCGGCGCCTTTCGAATCGCGCGTACTACCGGAGTTGCTGGCCCGCCTGCAAAGCGAAGGTCACAGCAACGAATCCCTGGCCCGCCAACTGGGGCGCCTGGAGATTGACCTGGTCCTCACGGCCCACCCCACCGAAGTGGCGCGCCGCACCCTGATCCAGAAATACGATGCCATCGCCGCGCAACTGGCGCTGCAGGATCACCGCGACCTCACTACCGCCGAGCGCGAGCAGATCCGCCAACGCTTGCAACGATTGATTGCCGAAGCCTGGCACACCGAAGAAATCCGCCGCACCCGACCCACGCCGGTGGATGAAGCCAAGTGGGGCTTTGCGGTGATTGAGCATTCGCTGTGGCACGCCATCCCCAATTACTTGCGCAAGGCTGATCAGGCCTTGCACGCTGCCACGGGCCTGCGCCTGCCGCTGGAAGCCGCGCCGATTCGGTTTGCCTCCTGGATGGGCGGCGACCGCGACGGCAACCCGAACGTCACTGCGCCGGTCACCCGCGAAGTGCTATTGCTCGCGCGCTGGATGGCCGCCGATCTGTATTTGCGCGATATCGATCATTTGGCCTCCGAGCTGTCGATGCAACGCGCCAGCCCGGCATTGCAGGCCAAAGTGGGCGACAGTGTCGAACCCTACCGCGCCGTGCTCAAGCAACTGCGCGAACGCCTGCGCGCCACACGCCAGTGGGCGCACACCGCGTTGAGCAGCAACACGCCGGCACCGGCCGAGGTGTTGCAGAACAACCGCGATCTGCTGGAGCCGCTGGAACTGTGCTATCAGTCGCTGCATGAGTGCGGCATGGGCGTGATCGCCGACGGCCCGCTGCTCGATTGCCTGCGCCGGGCCGTCACCTTTGGCCTGTTCCTGGTGCGGCTGGATGTGCGCCAGGACTCCAGTCGCCATTCGGCGGCCATGACCGAAATCACCGATTACCTGGGCCTGGGCCGTTACGAAGAGTGGGACGAAGACGCACGCATCAGCTTTCTGATGAAGGAACTGGCCAACCGTCGACCGCTGCTGCCGAGCTATTTCAAACCATCGGCGGACACGGCCGAAGTGCTCAACACCTGTAAGGAAGTGGCCGCCGCGCCCGCTGCATCGCTGGGCTCGTATGTCATATCCATGGCCGGAGCTGCGTCGGACGTGCTCGCCGTGCAATTGTTGCTTAAAGAGTCGGGCGTTCAGCGGCCGATGCGCGTGGTGCCGCTGTTCGAAACCCTGGCCGACCTGGACAACGCCGGCCCGGTGATCGAGCAACTGTTGCTGCTGCCGGGCTACCGTGCGCGCTTGCAGGGCCCGCAGGAAGTGATGATCGGCTACTCCGACTCGGCCAAGGACGCCGGCACCACCGCAGCCGCCTGGGCGCAATACCGCGCCCAGGAACGGTTGGTCGATATCTGCCGTGAGCAGCAGGTGGAATTGCTGTTGTTCCATGGTCGCGGTGGCACCGTCGGCCGTGGCGGCGGCCCGGCCCACGCGGCGATCCTGTCGCAGCCGCCGGGTTCGGTGGCTGGGCGTTTCCGTACCACTGAACAGGGCGAGATGATCCGCTTCAAGTTCGGCCTGCCGGACATTGCCGAGCAGAACCTCAACCTGTACCTGGCCGCCGTGTTGGAAGCGACGCTGCTGCCACCGCCTCCACCCGAGCCGGCCTGGCGCCACTTGATGGACGAATTGGCTGCCGATGGTGTCAGTGCTTACCGTGCCGTGGTGCGGGAAAATCCGCAATTCGTCGAGTATTTTCGCCAATCCACCCCCGAGCAGGAGCTTGGCCGTTTACCGCTGGGCAGTCGTCCGGCCAAGCGCCGCGCCGGTGGTATAGAAAGCCTGCGCGCCATCCCCTGGATCTTCGGCTGGACCCAGACCCGCCTGATGCTGCCGGCGTGGTTGGGCTGGGAAGCCGCGTTGAGCAAGGCCCTGGAGCGCGGCGAGGGCGAACTGCTGGGACAGATGCGTGAGCAATGGCCGTTCTTCCGTACCCGCATTGATATGCTGGAAATGGTGCTGGCCAAGGCAGATGCCGATATCGCGCGCCTGTATGACGAGCGCCTGGTCCAGCCGGATCTGTTGCCATTGGGTGTGCACTTGCGCGACCTATTGTCGCAGGCCTGTGGCGTGGTGCTTGGCCTGACTGGCCAGTCGCAACTGCTGGCCCATAGCCCTGACACCCTGGAGTTCATCCGCCTGCGCAACACCTACCTCGACCCCTTGCACCTGTTGCAGGCTGAGTTGCTGGCACGCTCGCGCCAGCAGGAAGCGGCGCAGGACAGCCCTCTGGAACAAGCGCTGCTGGTGTCCGTGGCCGGTATTGCCGCCGGTTTACGTAATACCGGCTGAGGTTTTTTGCGTGTTCTCAACGGCTTGCAGATAAACCACGACGACCGCCCGGAACCGGGCGGTCGGCGTTTACAGGGCCGGGTTGCACTCAGGCACACCCTACCTATGACGCATGCCGGGCGCGGTTCCTGCGACTTTTGGCGGCTTGTGTGGTTAAGGCCTGCTGTGTATCTTGATCAGCCTTTGGCCGTTTGGGCGGCCCGAATCCTATTGCTACGAGCCACACTTCTACGAGATTTGCCCCAACGCGGTGAATCCGAGCGTCATCTCTATATAAAAATTGAGGAGCACATCAATGCGCGTCATTCTGCTGGGAGCTCCCGGGGCCGGTAAAGGTACTCAGGCAAAGTTCATCACTGAAAAATTCGGCATTCCACAAATCTCCACCGGCGACATGCTGCGTGCGGCCGTCAAGGCCGGCACCGAGCTGGGCCTGATCGCCAAGAGCGTGATGGACAGCGGCGGCCTGGTTTCCGATGACCTGATCATCAACCTGGTGAAGGAACGCATCAGCCAGGACGACTGCAAGAACGGTTTTCTGTTCGACGGCTTCCCACGCACCATTCCCCAGGCTGAAGCCCTGGTGAAGGCCGGCGTTGAGCTGGACGCAGTGGTCGAAATCGCCGTTGAAGACGAAGAAATCGTCCAGCGTATCGCCGGTCGTCGCGTTCACGAAGGCTCGGGCCGCGTGTACCACGTCGTCTACAACCCGCCGAAGGTTGAAGGCAAGGACGATGTCACCGGTGAAGACCTGGTGCAGCGTAAAGACGACACTGAAGAAACCGTGCGTCATCGCCTGTCGGTCTACCACTCGCAGACCAAGCCGCTGGTGGACTTCTACCAGAAGCTGTCCGCTGCCCAGGGCAAGCCGAAGTACAGCCACATCCCTGGCGTTGGCTCGGTAGAAGCCATCACTGCCAAGGTGCTGCAAGCACTGAGCTGATCCTTCGATCGGCTTGCGACACAACGGCCCGCTTGCGGGCCGTTGTTGTTTATACTGGCGCACTTTTTTTCGACTTGGACACCCACACCGATGAGCACCCTGCTGGCCCTGGACACCGCGACTGAAGCTTGCTCCGTTGCCTTGCTGCACAATGGCACCGTTACGAGCCACTACGAGGTGATCCCGCGCCTGCACGCGCAGAAGCTGTTACCGATGATCAAGCAACTGCTGGACGAGGCGGGCACCACCCTGGCCGCCGTCGATGCCATCGCCTTTGGCCGCGGTCCGGGTGCATTTACTGGTGTGCGGATCGCCATTGGCGTTGTGCAAGGCCTGGCATTTGCGCTGGATCGCCCGGTCCTGCCGGTGTCCAACCTTGCCGTCCTGGCTCAGCGCGCATGGCGTGAGCACGGTGCTTCGCAGGTGGCAGCGGCCATTGATGCGCGGATGGATGAGGTGTACTGGGGCTGCTACCGCGAAACGGCTGGCGAAATGCGCCTGGTGGGTGTTGAGGCTGTGCAGCCACCGGAGTCGTCGGTCTTGCCGGACGATGCCAGCGGCGATTGGTTCGGTGCCGGCACTGGCTGGGGTTATGGCGAGCGTATCGGCGTTCGGTTGGTTGGCCAGGACGCCGCCATGTTGCCTCACGCCGAAGACTTGTTGAGCCTTGCGCGTTTTGCTTTCGAGCGCGGTGAGGCAATTGCTGCCGATCTGGCTGCACCGGTTTATCTGCGCGATAAAGTGGCACAAACCAAAGCAGAACGCGGGATCGCGTGACATCAAAAGTGGTGGCAATTTGATGCAATCCGGCGCCAATCGTCAGAATTTGCCCCTGCTTTTAAACCTTTTTCAAATTATGTGTTCTAGTTATCACCAGAGCATTTGCGCGCTACGTATTGCGCCACTAAAATGCCATCACCGATACCGAGTTCGCATCGATGCGTATAGACGGCTTTTCCTCACAGTCCTACCCAATCAAGCGCAAGCCGCGTAAGGCAAACGTCACGGTAGACGAGTCCGTCGAAGACTCACCGGACTTCATCGAAGTCCAGCCCGATGCACAGCCCAACTCCCAGGCACGCATCAGCGGCCTTCCGGCCCGCCAACAAGATATGGTCTTCCCGCGCTCCATGAGCAAAAGCGTTGCCACCGCCCTGGCCAGCTACCTGACCACCGCCGGCTTTGTCGAATGGGATATGGAAGTGCTGGGCCTCGACATCCACATCTGATGCGCCTGCCTTACTACCTCGGTTGCCCGTCCTGGAGTGAAAACGCCTGGCGCGAGTACCTGTATCCCGCCGATGCGCGTTCCAGCGACTATCTGGCCCTCTATTCCCAAGTCTTCAACGCCGTTGAAGGCAACACTACTTTTTATGCCCGACCTTCCGTCGCTACCGTGCAGCGCTGGGCTGAAATCATGCCTGACGATTTTCGCTTCACCGCCAAATTCCCCGGTGATATCAGCCATGGCGGCGACTTGCGTGAGCAATTGCCTGCGGCCGAAAGTTTTGTCGGGCTGATGAGCCCGCTCGGCGAGCGGGTTTCGCCGTTGTGGTTGCAACTGTCGGCGAGTTTCTCGCCGCAGCGCCTGGCGGAACTGGCCGGTTTTATTGATGGCCTGGAACGCCCGTTGGCCGTTGAAGTGCGTCATCCGGAGTTCTTCGCCAAGGGCGATGCCGAGCGCATGCTCAACCGCCTGTTGCGTGATCGGGGCGTCGAACGTATCTGCCTCGATCCGCGTGCGTTGTTCAGTTGCACGTCCACCTCGGCAGCGGTGTTGCATGCCCAATCCAAAAAGCCCAAGGTACCACCGCGCCCGGCAGCGCTGACCCAGTTTCCCCAGGTGCGCTTTATCGGCCATCCGGAGCTTGAGGCCAACGACCCGTTCCTGGGCCCATGGGTGGAAAAAGTTGCCGGCTGGATCGAAGAGGGCCGCACGCCCTATGTGTTTCTGCACACCTCGGACAACCGCCTCGCCGCACAACTGGCCCTGCGCTTCCACGACCAGTTGATGGCACGCCTGCCCGGCCTGCCTGCGCTGCCAACGCTGGATCGGCAACCCGAAGCCGAACAACTGGGGTTACTCTAGGGCTCCTTTTCCCGCCAGGAGTCAGTCATGGATGCCCAAACCCGACGCGCCGAAACCTTCAAGGCCTTGCACGAGCGTGACCGCGCCTTCGTGATGCCCAACCCTTGGGACGCGGGCTCCGCCGTGATGCTCGCCAGCCTCGGCTTTGAAGCCCTCGCCACCACCAGTGCGGGTTATGCGTTCAGCCTGGGGCGCCCGGATGCGGAAGGCGCGCTGTCCCTGGAAGACACCTTGCTCAATGCCGCCATGATCGCCAAGGCCACCGCACTGCCGGTGGCGGCCGACCTGGAAAACGGCTTCAGCGACACCCCCGAAGGCTGTGCCCGGACCATTCTGCGCGCGGCTGCGAGCGGCATCGTCGGCGGCTCCATCGAAGATGCCACGGGCATCGCGGCTGACCCGATCTATGCCTTCGACCTCTCCGTCGAACGTGTGCGAGCCGCCGTCGCCGCCGCGCGCAGTCTGCCATTCCCTTTCACTTTGACGGCCCGTGCGGAAAACTTCCTGCATGGTCGCCTGGATTTACCAGACACCATTCGCCGCCTGCAAGCCTACGCCGAAGCAGGTGCCGACGTGCTGTATGCGCCGGCCCTGCGCAGCGCCGAGGAGGTGTTGGCGGTGGTCAAGGCCGTGGCGCCAAAACCGGTGAATGTGTTGATGTCCGGTGGGCTGAAACTCAGCGTGGCGCAACTGAGCGCGATGGGGGTCAAGCGCATCAGTGTGGGATCGGCCATGGCGCTGGCGGCCTATGGTCAGTTCTACCGGGCGGCCCAGGAAGTCTATGAACTCGGCACCTTTACCTTCACCGAACGCTCGATGCCCTTCAGCCAAGCCAATCAGTTCTTCAAGGACTAAGCGGTGCGTTTTTTCAAAGTACTGGCCGTGTTACTGCTGCTCGGCGGCGCGATTGGCGTGGGCGTATGGCGAGGCTGGGTACCGCTGCCCGCTGAATGGAACCCCTGGGCGCCGCTGGATGTGCGCGCCAGCCCTAACCTGTTGACCCGCTACAAGCTGGGGCGTTTGCAGGAGGATCCGGCGTTGTGCGACCAAGTGCTGAAAACCTCCGGCCTGCGCGTCAGCCATCAGGCCGACACGCCCGCCGACGCCGCTTGCCCTTTGCGCAATACCTTGCGCGTGCAGGGCGCCGACGTGGCCTTGAGCAGCAGCTTTCTCGCCAGTTGCCCGTTGGCGGTGGCGTTCGCGCTGTTTGAGCGTCACAGCCTGCAACCGGCGGCGCAGGCGGTGTTCGGCCAGGCGGTCACGCGGGTCGATCATCTGGGCAGCTTCGCCTGTCGCAATATCTATGGTCGTGCCGAGGGGCGCCTCAGTCAGCATGCGTCTGCCAATGCTTTGGATATCGCCGGGTTTCGGCTGGCGGATGGGCGCAGTATCAGCGTGCTCAAGGATTGGCCGGGGGAGGGCGACAGCGCACGGTTTTTGCGTCAGGTGCGCGATAGCGCCTGTGATGATTTCAACGTGGTGTTGAGCCCGGACTACAATGCCGCGCACCGCAACCACTTCCATCTGGACATGGGGCGCTGGTGGGTCTGTCGCTGAGGCTCAGGCGGCCAGGCGCAGGTTGTTGGCGATCAATGGGCGTGCCCAGTAGTAGTCGAAGTCCAGGGCCTTTTGCTGGGCCACCAGCTCTTCAGTCGGGTACGGCGTGGCGGGCGGCGGCAGCAGGTCCAGTTCGAACTCGGCAATCGGCAAATGCAGTGGGCGAGGTTGCGGCGCCGGGCTTGGCTCGGGCAGTGGTTGGCCTGCGGTGAGCACGATGGGGCGTACCCAGCCGCTTTCGAAGTTCTGCTGGCGTTGCTGGGCGACGATTTCGTCGTCCGGGAACGGCGTCGCAGCCGGTGGCAGCAACTCGGTTTCGAATTCCGCGATCGGCAGGAACAGTGGCTCAGGCGGAGCGATTTCGGTGTCTTTCACGTCGCACTCACGCTGCGTGAGGATCTGCGACAGCAGGTCGGCGCCTTCGTGAGGTTCTACCGCTGGGTCCACCGGTGCTGGCGCCTGCACGGCGAGCGCGCCCGGCGTATCGCCAAGCTGCTCGGCCAGCGCACGGGCGAAGAAGTCCTGCCACACATGACTCACCCCGGCCAGCGCTTGAGTATTGCGCAGGCCGTAGTGGTTGTGGGTCGGCAGTACACCGATGGTTAGGGGGAGAATGTCTGACATTTTTCTCGGTCGACGCTCAGCTCTGGCAAAATACCTGACTGTTATTTTTATCGGCCGTTGTTTGCCGATCCTTAATATTTTTGAGCGTAGTGATTGATGAGCGAACAACCAGCGGCCAGCCGCATTCAGGTCGAGGCCTTGGGCGAAGGTTTCAAGGCCCGCGCCGAGCAATGGGCAGCGCTGCTTGGCTTGCCTTTACAGCTCGCCGACGCGGACTTTTCCCTGCAAGTTGGCGAGCATGGCCTACAGCTGCAACAGCTCGGGCCTGACGCGCCAGGGCCGGTGCGGGTGGACTTTGTTGAAGGCGGTGCGGCCCATCGTCGGCTCTACGGTGGCGGCAGCGGGCAGATGATTGCCAAAGCCGTAGGCGTTGCCCAAGGCGTGCGCCCACGGGTGCTGGACGCCACGGCCGGTCTGGGCAAGGACGCGTTTGTGCTGGCCAGCCTGGGTTGCCAGATGAGCCTGATCGAGCGCCAACCGTTGATCGGTGCCTTGCTCGAAGATGGCCTGGCGCGCGGTGCAGAGGATTTTGAGGTGGCGCCGATCGTGGCGCGCATGAAGCTGCTCAAGGGCAACTCCATCGACGTGATGCTCAACTGGGAAGGCGAGCCGCCGCAGGTGATCTACCTCGACCCGATGTTTCCTCACCGTGAGAAAACCGCCTTGGTGAAGAAGGAAATGCGCCTGTTCCGCCCGCTGGTAGGCGATGACCCGGACGCACCGGCCTTGTTGGCCGCCGCTCTGGCCCTGGCCAGCCACCGTGTAGTGGTCAAGCGCCCGCGCAAGGCGCCGTGCATCGAAGGGCCAAAGCCGAGCCATGCGCTGGATGGCAAGTCCAGCCGGTATGACATCTATCCCAAAAAAGCGCTCAAGCCCTGATGTTCAAGGCCTGTAAGCCCGCATAAACAACCCCACCACCTCCTGCACATGGGCTTCGGCGGCGGTTTCACTCAGTTGCCCGCCGCAGCCATACAGCAGGCAAAAATTTGCGGTGCCCTTGAGCAGGCAGAAGAAGTGCTCGGCTGCGGTAAACGGTTTATCGATGCTCAGGGCGCCACTCTGGTCGATTTTGCTGAGCAAGCGTTCCATGCCCTGGAGCATGCGCATCGGTCCGGCGTCGAAGAAAATCCGGGAGAGTTTCACGTCCTGATTGCCGGTGGTCATCATCAGGCGGTGCAGGTTTACCGACTCCTCGCTGTTGATCAGCCGATGGAACCCCCGCGCGATATTCAGCAACACAGTCTCGACCGGCATGCCCTCAGGCAGCTCGAAGTACATCACCGGCAACTGCTCCTCGCACGTCGCCACCACGGCGGCGGTGAACAAGGTCTCTTTGTCGGTGAAGTGGCTGTAGACGGTCAGTTTAGACACGCCCGCCTCAAGGGCCACGGCATCCATGCTGGTACTGGCATAACCATTCCCCAAAAACAGGGTTTTCGCTGCCTGGAGAATTGCCTGGCGTTTTGCCATGTCCTTGGGACGCCCGGGGCTATTGGTGTTAACGCGATTGTCGGACATTTTCACCTTTAATACTGGACTGGTGAGTTTGGTATTAATAACATACTGGCCAGTATAATTATTCCTAGCTTCATTTGCGAAAGGTCCTTCAGCATGCGCAGCACTTTCCTGCCCTTTGCGTTGCCTGTCAGTCTGGTCTTCCTGTTGGCCGCCTGCGGCCATGAAGAACCGGCCCAGATCACCGTCCGCCCAGCGATGGTGGTGCAACCGCAACCGTCGGCCCAGTCGATGGACAGCTACCCCGGCGAAGTAAGGGCTCGCTACGAGCCGGACCTGGCCTTTCGCATCGGTGGCAAAGTCAGTAAACGCCTGGTGGAAGAGGGGGAGCGGGTCAAAGCCAACCAACCGTTGGCGGAACTCGACCCTCAGGATGTACGCCTGCAATTGGAGGCCACCCGCGCCCAGGTCGCCGCCGCCGAGGCCAATCTGAGCCTGGTCCGTGCTGAGCGCGACCGTTACAAGACCCTGATGGACCGTCAGATGGTCAGTCGTTCCCAGTACGATAATTCCGAAAACCTCTACCGATCCGGCGAAGCGCGCCTTAAGCAGATCAAGGCCGAATTCGATGTGGCCAGCAACCAGGCCGGTTACGCCGTGCTCCGTGCCCCCCAGGACGGGGTCGTTGCCAAGCGTGCGGTGGAAGTCGGCCAAGTGGTGTCGGCTGGCCAAACCGTGTTCACACTGGCCACCGATGGCGAGCGTGAAGTGCTCATCAGCCTGCCCGAACAGGGCTTTGGTCGCTTCAAGGTCGGCCAGCCGGTAGCTGTGGAGTTGTGGAGCCAGCCCGATCAGCGGTTTACCGGACGCATTCGTGAACTGTCCCCGGCGGCCGATCCAAAATCACGCACTTTTGCCGCCCGCGTGGCGTTTACCGCAGGCAAAGTCCCGGCGGAACTTGGCCAGAGTGCCCGCGTATTCATTCAGGCCGATGGCGTTGTTGCGCTGTCGGTGCCGCTGTCTGCCCTCAGTGCAGAGAATGGGGCGTCCTACGTCTGGCGTGTGGAGCCGGACAATACCCTCAAGCGCACGCCGGTGCGCATCGGTGCCTTCGGCGAAAAAACCGTACCGGTGCTGGAAGGCTTGACGCCCACCGATTGGGTGATCGCCGCGGGCGTGCATGTGCTCCACGAGGGCCAGCAAGTGCGCCCTGTGGATCGCTCCAACCGTGTCGTGAATCTGGCGGCCAAGGAGTAGTCCCCGATGGGTTTCAATCTTTCCGAATGGGCGTTGCGTAATCGCCAGATCGTACTGTTCCTGATGATCCTGCTGGCCGTTGTCGGCACGTTGTCCTACACCAAGCTGGGACAAAGTGAAGACCCGCCGTTCACTTTCAAAGCCATGGTGGTCAAGACCAACTGGCCGGGCGCTACCGCCCAGGAAGTCTCGCGCCAGGTCACCGAGCGCATCGAAAAGAAGCTGATGGAAACCGGCGAGTACGAGCGCATTGTCTCGTTCTCGCGCCCTGGTGAGTCCACGGTGACCTTCATCGCCCGCGACTCCATGCACTCGGCGCAGATTCCCGAGCTGTGGTACCAGGTGCGCAAGAAGATCAGCGACATCCGCCAGACCTTGCCGCCAGATATCCAGGGCCCGTTTTTCAATGATGAATTTGGCACCACCTTCGGCAATATCTACGCCCTGACCGGCGACGGTTTCGACTATGCCGTACTCAAGGATTACGCGGACCGCATCCAGATTCAGCTGCAACGGGTGGCGGATGTGGGCAAGGTCGAGTTGCTCGGCCTGCAGGACGAGAAGATCTGGATCGAGCTGTCCAATCTCAAACTCGCCACCCTGGGATTGCCCCTGGCCGCTGTGCAGCAGGCGTTGCAGGAGCAGAACGCGGTGTCCACCGCCGGCTTCTTTGAAACCCCGAGCGAGCGCGTGCAACTGCGCGTGTCGGGCAACTTCAAGACGGTGGAGCAGATCCGCGACTTTCCTATTCGAGTCGCCGACCGAACCTTTCGAATCGGCGACGTAGCCGACATCCACCGAGGCTTCAACGATCCACCGGCACCACGTATGCGTTACATGGGCGCTGATGCAATCGGCCTGGCCGTGGCGATGCGCGACGGCGGCGATATCCTGGTACTGGGCAAGGCGCTCGAAGGCGAATTCGCACGTTTGCAGAAGAACCTTCCGGCTGGCATGGAGCTGCGCAAGGTGTCGGACCAACCGGCAGCGGTGAAAACCAGTGTCGGAGAATTCGTGCAGGTGTTGGCCGAGGCGCTGGCGATCGTATTGCTGGTGAGCTTCTTTTCCCTCGGCGTACGCACCGGCATGGTGGTGGCCCTGGCGATTCCGTTGGTATTGGCGATGACCTTCGCCACCATGTATTACCTCGGCATTGGTCTGCACAAGATTTCCCTTGGCGCACTGGTACTGGCGCTAGGTTTGCTGGTGGATGACGCGATCATTGCCGTGGAAATGATGGCAATCAAAATGGAGCAGGGCTACGACCGGCTCAAGGCCGCAAGTTTCGCCTGGACCAGCACCGCTTTCCCGATGCTCACCGGCACGCTGATCACGGCGGCTGGCTTCCTGCCGATTGCGACTGCGCAGTCGAGCACCGGCGAATACACCCGTTCGATCTTCCAAGTGGTCACCATCGCGTTGCTGGCCTCCTGGGTCGCCGCCGTGGTGTTCGTGCCCTACCTGGGGGAAAAACTCCTGCCGGACTTGGCGAAGATTCATGCGGCCAAACACGGCGCTGATGGCCCGGATCCCTACGGAACGCCGTTTTACCAGCGTGTAAGACGTTTGGTGGAGTGGTGCGTCAGTCGACGCAAAACGGTGATTGTGCTGACGCTGCTGCTGTTTATCGGCTCGGTGGCGTTGTTCCGCTTTGTGCCGCAGCAGTTCTTCCCGGCTTCTGGCCGTCTGGAACTGATGGTCGACCTGAAACTGGCCGAAGGCGCCTCCCTGAGCAACACCGCCGATCAGGTCAAACGCCTGGAAGCCATGCTCAAGGACCATGCCGGCGTCGAGAACTACGTGGCCTACGTCGGCACCGGTTCGCCGCGTTTCTACCTGCCGCTGGACCAGCAACTGCCGGCCGCCAGCTTCGCGCAATTTGTGGTACTGGCCAACACCATCGAGGAGCGTGAAAGCCTGCGCACCTGGCTGATCGAAACCCTCAACGAACAATTCCCCGACCTGCGTTCGCGCGTCACGCGCCTGGAAAACGGACCGCCCGTGGGCTATCCGGTGCAGTTTCGCGTGACCGGCGAGCACATCGAAGAAGTCCGCGCCCTTGCACGTAAAGTCGCGGCCAAGGTTCGCGAAAATACACATGTGGTCAACGTGCACCTGGACTGGGAAGAGCCGAGCAAAATCGTCTACCTCAATATCGACCAGGATCGCGCACGCGCCCTTGGCGTGAGCACTGCCAACCTGTCGAAATTCCTGCAGAGTTCACTCACCGGCTCCAGCGTCAGCCAATACCGGGAGGACAACGAATTGATCGAGATCCTCCTGCGCGGCACCGTTCACGAGCGCACCGAACTGTCGCTGCTGCCTAGCCTGGCGGTGCCGACCGACAACGGTAAAAGCGTGGCCCTGTCCCAGATCGCCACCCTCGAATACGGATTCGAGGAAGGCATCATCTGGCACCGTAACCGCCTGCCGACAGTCACCGTGCGCGCCGACATCTACGGCAAGGACCAACCGGCGACCCTGGTTCAACAAATTCTGCCGACCCTCGCGGACGTACGCGCCGAGTTGCCGGACGGGTACCTGCTGGAGGTAGGCGGCACCGTCGAAGACTCTGCGCGCGGGCAGAACTCGGTGAAGGCCGGTGTACCGCTGTTTATTGTGGTGGTGCTGACCCTGCTGATGCTGCAACTGCGCAGCTTCTCACGCACGGCAATGGTGTTTCTCACGGCGCCGCTGGGCTTGATCGGCGTCACGCTGTTCCTGCTGGCGTTCCGCCAGCCCTTTGGTTTCGTGGCCATGCTCGGGACCATTGCCTTGTCGGGCATGATCATGCGCAACTCGGTGATCCTGGTGGACCAGATCGAACAAGACATCAAGGCCGGCCTGGCGCCGTGGCAGGCGATTATCGAAGCCACCGTCCGACGCTTCCGCCCGATTGTGCTGACGGCACTCGCGGCTGTACTGGCGATGATCCCGCTGTCGCGCAGTGTGTTCTTCGGGCCGATGGCGGTGGCGATCATGGGTGGGTTGATTGTGGCGACGGCGTTGACCCTATTGTTCTTGCCGGCCCTGTATGCTGCGTGGTTCCGAGTGAGGAAGGACGTCGCGTAATCATGTTGGCCACTGTTTCTGCCCTGATGTTGCTGTTGCTTGCCCCTGGTCCGACCAACACCCTGCTATTGCGCGCAGGGGTGTTGTTCGGGTTTCGGGCTTCGTGGAAGTTGGCCTTCATCGAGTGTCTGGCCTACTTGCTACAGGTAACACTGTGGGGCGCGGCCTTGCTCTACATCGCGGTGTATTCGCCGTGGGCGCTTAAACTGACTCAGTTGGCCGCCGGTTGTTACTTGCTTCTGGCGTCCTATCAGTTGTGGCGCCGCAAACAGGCTCCGGATGAGGCTGTCGGGGATCAGTTTTCAGGCATCTATTTTTTTTCGTTGACGGTAATGAACCCCAAAGGGTTGTTGATCGCATCTTTGATCGCCCCCGCCAATACGTTCAGCAACTGGACTGACTATATGGCGTTTATGACCCTCCTGGCCCTGGTGGTAGTGCCGATTGGAATGGCATGGATAGGCTTCGGTGCCGGGGTAGTCGGGCGCCACTCTCGCTGGTTGAGTTCACTTACGATCAATCGCGTCACTGCAATCGCCATTGGTTGTTTCGCTACTGTCCTGCTCGGCCGCGTGGCTGATTCGATCTTCCACTGATGCTATCAATCCGAAGGGGCGTCAGGCTTGCGCATTACGCTCAGGCCCCAGGCGATGGACGCGCTGGCTGGGTAGCGGCTCGTTCCAACGCATAGGCAGGAACTATTTCAACTAACGCACCACACAGAATCACCTGGCCGAAAAGTACTGGCGTTTGGAGTGCAGCGGTCTGGACTATTGTGTGAATTTAATTAGGAAGGAATGTAGATGATTCTGCCGATACTGACGTTACCGCTACAAATGATGGGGGCGATGATGGGCCTTGGTCGGTGTTGTGGAAAGAGCCAGCAGCAACCCGTGAATATCAACATCAATAACGAGAACAACAACGTCAATTCGAACTCGTCCAGCTCGAACGGCAATACCAGTGTTTCGTATGGCTCATCTCGGCCATTGCCGCACTACCGTTTCTAGGCTGTGCGTTAGAGCATGGGGTGTTAAAAAGTACGTGCAACAAAAAACGCCCGGACAAAGTCAGGGCGTTTTTTTAATCAGCTTTTATAGCGCCCCAAAGACTTTCTTCGCCAAGCTGGTCGCTGCTGCCGCCGGGTTCTTGCGAATCGTCTCTTCCTGCTGCGCAATCATCTTGAACAAACCATCCAGCGCCTGCTCGGTCACGTAGTTTTCAACGTTGGCGCTCTTGGCATCCACGGCACCGAAGGCTGCCGCCTTGCCGGCCAGCGCGTTGTACTGCTGGGCCACGCCGACCTTATCGGTGGCAGCCTTGACGATTGGCAGGAACTTGGCGCGGATCTGTTCGCGACTGCTCTTGTTCAGGTACTGGGTGGCCGAGTCCTGGCCGCCACTGAGGATGCCCTTGGCGTCGGTCACGCTCATGTTCTTCACGGCGTTGACCAGGATCGGCTGGGCCTGGGTCACGGCGGTTTCGGCCGCTTTGTTCATGCTGTCTTCCAGTTGCGTGACCTGGTCGCCCATGCCGAACATTTTCAGTTTGTCGGCGACTTTGCCGAGCTTGCCTGGCAGGCCGATTTTTACTTCGGGGTTGTTGCTGAAACCACCGGGCACACCCAGTTGTTTCACCGCGATCTGCGCGCCCTGGGTCAGGGCGTCCTTGAGACCGCCGCTGGCATCGCCCTGGGACAGGCTACTCAGGTCCAGGGCCATGGCATTGGCGCCGAACAGCAGGCCGGCGCACAGGGCAGTGAGGCGAAGGGAATTACGGAGCATGGGCGCTTCCTTATGATCTGGAGAATATCAGTGTGCGACCGCATCAACTCGCAGGCGCAGCGGCTGTGGATCCTGGCCGTTGAGCTGCACAGCGTGCCGTGCAGTGGTGATAAACAGTAGCTTGCCATCCTGTTCGATGCGAGCACTCACCGCATAACTGTGGCCCGGCTTGACCTGGGCCGGGTCGTAATTCAAGTGAAACGGCAGCGGCACCTGGCCTTTGATCGGACCTTTTTGTTCGGCAAGGATCACGGCCGGGGCGTCCATCAGGGATACGTCCTGCAGGCTGACGCTCAAGGTTGCTGTCGGCGGCAGGGCGATGCGTTGCAGGTAGAACACTTCGCCATCAAGGCTGGCCTTGGGAGCAGGGGTCATGGATTGGCAGGCTCCGAGCAGGGCGGTCAGGCCCAGGAGGATGATCTTTTTCATGGTGCGGCTCCTTGTCAGCGGCGCCAGCATCCCACTGGCGCCTTATTCAATCTAGCGGGTTTCTTCAGGCTCATCCGGTTGTTCGGCTGCGCCATCGACACGATGCAGGGCCACCTGGCGGATCGACAGGCGAATCTCGGCCGGCAACACACGTTTGGCCGCGCCTTCCGCCAGCTCACCGAGCAGATCGTGATAGCTCAATTTGCCGGCCTCGTCGCGGCGCAGCACATCTTGCTCCAGCAATGTCTGAATAAAATGTCGGAAAAGGCTCTTGTCGAAGAACTCCGGCGCATTGAGACCATGCAGGATCGACAGGCGCTGGGCCATGATCGTGCACAGGTCTTCCAGTTCTTCGGCGCTGATGCTGTTCTGGCCGCTGTTGAGCAGCAGCGAGATCGCCATGTAGAAGCGTTGCAGCGTCTGGGCGATGCTCTTGGACAGCAGCGTCAGCAGCACAAAGTGCCGCGAGCTTGGCGCCGGGCGCAGGTACACGTTGTTTTCGAAGCGCAGCAGGCCTTGTTCGACAAAGGCTTCCAGCCACTGGTCGACAACCGTGTCCAACTCTTCCAGCGACCAGCGGATAAACAGCTCCGATTGCAGGTACGGATACAGCGCGTGGGTGTAGCGCAAAATCTGTTCGCGGCTCATCCGCGAGCTGCTTTGGAAGAAGCTCGCCAGCAGCGCCGGCAGGGCAAAGATGTGCAGCACGTTGTTGCGGTAGTAGGTCATCAGGACGGCGTTTTGCTCGTCCAGATACACAATCTTGCCGAGGGCGTCACTCTGTTCCGACAGCAGGTCCATGTCCTTGACGTGCTTGATCAGCGCCAGGCCATCACCCTCGGGCAGGGTGGTGTGGGGCGAGTAAGGCACGCGGCGCAGCAGCGCCAGGTACAGGTCCAACTGGCGGGCCATGGCCTGTTCATCCAGGGCCAGGCGTGTGGTGGACAGCAGCGCCAGGGCCACCAGGTTCACCGGGTTCACCGCCGCCGCTTCGTTCAAGTGGCGGGCCACCCGTTCGCCGAGGCGGTTGGTGGTTTCGTTGAGCCATGCCGGCTTGTAGTTCGGCCCCAGCTCCTGGGTGCGCCAGTCGGGTTGTTCGCCGTCGAGAAATTCCGCCAGCTTGATCGGCTCGCCGAAGTTGACCGCGACCTGGCCAAACCGCTGCTTGAGCGCGCCGACCACTTTGAAAATATCGAAGATCGACTCTTTCTTCTTGCTCGCGCCGCGCAGTTCGCCCAGGTAGGTGCGGCCTTCGAGCACACGCTCATAGCCGATATACACCGGCACAAACACGATCGGCATGCGCGAAGAGCGCAGGAAGCTGCGCAGGGTAATCGCGAGCATCCCGGTCTTTGGCTGCAACATGCGCCCGGTGCGTGAGCGTCCGCCTTCGACGAAGTACTCCACCGGGAAACCCTTGGTGAACAGGGTATGCAGGTATTCGTTGAACACTGAGGTGTACAGCGGGTTGCCCTTGAAGGTGCGACGCATGAAAAACGCCCCGCCACGGCGCAGCAGACTGCCGATCACCGGCATGTTCAGGTTGATGCCCGCGGCGATATGCGGCGGGGTCAGGCCGTTCTTGAACAGCAGGTAGGACAGCAGCAGGTAGTCGATATGGCTGCGGTGGCAAGGCACGTAAATCACCTCGTAGCCTTGTGCAACCTTTTGCACACCTTCGACGTTATTGACCTTGATGCCGTCGTAGATCTTGTTCCAGAACCAACTCAGCACCACTTCCAGGAAGCGGATCGCGGTGTAGGTGTAATCCGATGCGATTTCGTTGCCGTAGCGCAGGGCCAGGGCCTTGGCTTTTTCCGGGCTGATTTTTTCCCGTTCGGCTTCATCCAGAATGGCCTGGCGCACCAACGGCATATTCACCAGGCCCTTGACCAGGTTGCGGCGGTGCGACAGGTCGGGGCCGATCACGGCGGTCTTCAGGTTACGAAAGTGCACACGCAGGATGCGCTGGGCCATGCGCACGGTGCGTTCGTGCCCTTTATTGTGCTCGATCAACTCACGCAGGTTGATGGGCGCGGAGAATTGCACACGGGTCTTGCGACCCAGGATCAGGATGCTCAACAACCGACGCAGGCGGCCGGTGACGGCCCAGCTGTCGGCAAACAGCAGTTTCCAAGGGCTCGACTCGCTCGCCGGGGTTTGCCCCCAGAACACGCTGACCGGAATGATTTGTGCATTCTCTTCGGCGTGCTCGCTCAGGGTGTTGACCAGGCGGGTCAGGGTCGGCGGTGCGCCGCGCTTGTCCTGGCGGCCGAGCCAGTCCGGCTCCGGCGTGAGGTAGAAGAACGCCGCCGGCTCCATCAACGGGCCTACGGAGACTGGCAGCACCGGGCGCGGCAGGCCGGCCTTGGTGCACTCGGCATCGACCACGGCCAATTCGGTGAGAGAGGGCGATTGCAGGACGTAAAACACCGGCCGGCTGCGGTCCAGGTTGAGGGTAAGGGACGACTGGTTGATCGTCTCCGAGCGAACCCAGAGGTACAACAGTCGGCGCAAGGTGCCAAACACCAGACGGCGGAACGGGGAGCGGGTCATAGGCGAGCTGCTTGAAGTGGAAAAAACCGAGCAGGCGCTCGGGCGGGTAGTGTGCCGTATTCGCCGAAAATCGGCAAAAAAGCAGCGATGTAAACTTGAGTTGATCGCTTTTGAGCCTGTCTTATACTCGGCAGTTCAACGCAAGCGACTCAACAATAAAAAACGTACGTGGGAGTAATACAGATGGCAACGCGCGAAACCGGCAATGTGAAGTGGTTCAACGATGCAAAGGGCTATGGCTTCATTCAGCGTGAAGATGGCAAGGATGTGTTTGTGCACTACCGCGCCATTCGCGGTGATGGCCACCGTTCCCTGGCCGAGGGCCAGCAGGTGGAATACGCCGTGGTGACCGGCGAGAAGGGGTTGCAGGCGGAGGATGTGGTTGGCCTGTAGGCCCATCGCAGATCAAATGTGGGAGGGGGCTTGCCCCCGATGGCGGTGTATCAGCAACAAATTAGCTGACTGACGCACTGCTATCGGGGGCAAGCCCCGTCCCACATTTTTGACGGCATTTGCAATTCAGGTTATGCAGTTTTCCAAGTGATCTGTTCTTCACCGTCTGCGCTGATGCGAATCCAGGTGTCGGCACTTTCCTCACCTTCTTCCTCGACCCACGTCCCCGGCGCGCAGCGCACCTCGACGTTCAGTGCAGCAAATGCCGCACGGGCGCAGGCGATGTCGTCGTCCCACGGCGTCTGGTCACTTTCCAAGAACAGGCTGTTCCATTTGCCTACCGCTTTGGGCAACCAGGTGACGGGCACATCGCCGGCCTTGCACTTGTAGGTCTGGCCCTTCTGGGCCCAGTCGGTGCACGGGCCCAACGCTGCGCCCAGCCACGCGGCAATGGCCTTGTAGTCGACGTCGGCGTCCTTCAGGTAAATCTCGATATCAGGTTGGCGCATGGATATTCCTCGTTGCGGGATTCGAAAATCCATTCGCGGATGCTTAAAAGTCGGTTATTGAAGCACGAAATAGTCGTAGCGCATCGACACGGTGACCAGCAGCGGCTCAGCGGCTTCGATCACCTCGGCACGGCGCTCGGCGCTGGCGCGCCAGCCGTGGGGTGTCATGGCCAGCAGGTTGGCGCGGTCCTGGGGCTCGGCCAGACTCAAGGTGAACTCCAGCGTCTCGCTGTGGGCCAGGCTCATGCCGTCCGGCACCAGGGCCAGATGTTTGTCGTCGGTGTATTCACGCACTTCGTCATACAGGCGCTCGCGCAGTTCCATCAGGTGGCCACGTGTAGGACCGACCTTCATCAAACCGCCGCCGGGGCTGAGCAGGCGCTTGGCTTCTTGCCAATCCAATGGACTGAAAACACTGGCGAGAAACTGGCAACTGCCTGACGCCAATGGAACGCGGGCCATGCTGGCGATCAACCAGGTCAGCGCCGGGTTGCGCTTGCACGCACGCTTGACCGCTTCTCTGGAAATATCCAGCGCATAGCCGTCGGCGTGGGGCAGGGCGTCGGCAATCTGCGCGGTGTAGTAACCCTCGCCACAGCCGATGTCGACCCAGCGCTGCGGCGCGCGTTCAGCGGCCAGCTCGGCCAGGCGCCTGGCCACCGGCGCGTAGTGCCCGGCGTTGAGGAAGTCGCGGCGCGCTTCGACCATCGCCAGGTTATCGCCCGGATCGCGGCTGTTCTTGTGCTGCACCGGCAACAGGTTCAGGTAACCCTGGCGAGCCCGGTCGAAACGGTGCCCGGCCGGGCACGCCACGCCGTTGTCTACCGCGTTGAGCGGGGCGCTGCAAATGGGGCAGGCAAGCATCAGGCGAGCAACTTGATCAGGGTCTGGTAGTAGATTTCGGTCAGTACATCGAGGTCGCTGGCGAGGATGCGCTCGTTGACCTGATGGATTGTCGCGTTGACCGGGCCCAGCTCGACCACTTGAGTACCGAGGGTGGCAATGAAACGGCCATCCGACGTCCCGCCGCTGGTGGACGCCTTTGTCTCGCGACCGGTAATCGCCTTGATGCTGGCGGACACCGCATCGAGCAAGGCGCCCGGTTCGGTGAGGAACGGCAGGCCCGACAGCGCCCACTCCACATGCCAGTCCAGGCCATGTTTGTCGAGGATCGCCGCCACGCGCTGCTGCAGGCCTTCGACGGTGGATTCGGTGGAGAAACGGAAGTTGAACACCGCCGTCAGGTCACCAGGAATCACGTTGGTGGCGCCGGTGCCGGAATTGAGGTTGGAAATCTGGAAGCTGGTCGGCGGGAAGAACGTGTTGCCGTCGTCCCAATGCTCGGCGGCCAATTCCGCCAGGGCCGGTGCGGCGAGGTGGATCGGGTTCTTCGCCAGGTGCGGGTAGGCCACATGACCTTGCACGCCGCGCACGGTCAGGGTCGCGCCGAGGGAACCGCGACGGCCGTTCTTGACCACATCACCGACCAGCGTCGTGCTCGACGGTTCGCCGACGATGCACCAGTCCAGGCGCTCTTTGCGCGCGGCCAGGCGCTCGATCACGGCCTTGGTGCCGTGGTGCGCCGGGCCTTCTTCGTCGCTGGTGATCAGGAAGGCCACCGAGCCCTTGTGGTCCGGGTAATCGGTGACGAAACGCTCCGCTGCCACCAGCATTGCGGCCAGGCTGCCTTTCATGTCCGCCGCGCCACGCCCGCAGAGCATGCCGTTTTCGTCGATCAGCGCGTCGAACGGATCGTTCTGCCAGGCTTGCACCGGGCCGGTCGGCACCACATCAGTGTGACCGGCGAAGCACAGCACCGGGCCATCGTGCTTGCCGTGGGTGGCCCAGAAGTTGTCCACGTCTTCAATGCGCATCGGCTCCAGCGCAAAACCGGCGTCGCCCAGACGCTGCATCATCAGCTTCTGGCAATCGGCGTCGATCGGCGTGACCGAGGGGCGACGGATCAGGTCGATGGCAAGTTGAAGGGTCGGCGAAAGGTCGGCATGGGCCGTCATGGGAAAACTCCGGAAGCGTGTATGGGCGCAGATTCAATGTGGGAGGGGGCTTGCCCCCGATGGCGGTGTATCAGCAACAAATTTAGCTGATTGACACGCTGCTATCGGGGGCAAGCCCCCTCCCACATAAGGCAATCGGTGCTTGCCTGATCCAACAAAACGGCCGTTATCTTATAGCAAAACGGCGACCAGAGGCCGCCGTTTAGTGCATTGCGCAAGTTTTTACGCCGCAGGCGCGGGCTCAGGCGCCGCTGCCGGTTTGGGCAGCGACGACAGAAACGCCATGATCAACGCGGCCACATACGGCAGCGACTGCACCAGCAGCATCACCACCCAGAAGCGCATGTCGTTGCTTGGCAGGCCCTGCACCAGGTAGATCCCCAGCGCCGCGCCCCACAACAGCAGCATGATGAACATTTCTTCGCGGGCTTCGGAAATCGCCACCCAGAAGCCGTGGTTATCCGCGTTTTTCGGTGTACGAAAGAACGGAATACTGGTGGTGAAGAAGCCATACAGCACCGCTTTGGCGATGGTGTGGGACAACGCCAGGCCTGCCAGGGCCGCGCAGAATGCGTCCTTGAGGTTCACGCCCACCGCACGGCGGTACAGGAAGATGATCTTGCCGACCTTGAACACGAACAACGCCAACGGCGGGATCGCGAAAATCAGCAGCGGCGGATCGACCCGCGTTGGCACGATGATCATCGCCGCCGACCACAACAGTGCGCCGACGGTGAAGAAGATGTTCATGCCGTCCGCCACCCACGGCAACCAGCCCGCGAGGAAGTGGTAGCGCTGGCCACGGGTCAGCTCGGTGTCCTTGCCGCGCAGCAGGCTGGCGGTGTGGCGCTTGATGATCTGGATCGCACCGTAGGCCCAGCGGAAACGCTGTTTCTTGAAGTCGATAAAGGTATCGGGCATCAGGCCCTTGCCGTAGCTGTCGTGGTAATACGCCGCCGACAAGCCTTTCTCGAACACCCGCAGGCCCAGTTCGGCGTCTTCGCAGATGCACCAGTCGGCCCAGCCGAGTTCTTCGAGCACCGAGCGACGGGTCATGGTCATGGTGCCGTGCTGGATGATCGCATCGCGGTCGTTACGGGTGACCATGCCGATATGGAAGAAGCCTTTGTATTCCGCGTAGCAGAGCTTCTTGAAGGTACTTTCGTTCTGGTCGCGGTAATCCTGGGGCGACTGCACCACGGCGATTTTCGGGTCGGCGAAGTGCGGCACCATGTGCTTGAGCCAGTTCGGCGACACGCAGTAGTCCGAGTCGATCACCGCGATCACTTCGGCATCCTTGGCGGTGTGCGGGATCAGGTAGTTCAGCGCGCCGCCCTTGAAGCCGGCCAGGGGCGCGACGTGGAAAAACTTGAAGCGCGGGCCGAGGGTTTCGCAGTAGTCGCGCACCGGTTCCCAAACCGCCGGGTCCTTGGTGTTGTTGTCGATGATCAGGACTTCGTAGTCCGGGTAATCGAGGGCGGCCAGGGCGTCGAGGGTCTGTTTGACCATCTCCGGCGGCTCGTTGTAGCACGGCACATGGATCGAGACTTTCGGGCGGTAGTCCGAATCCCCCTCGACCGGCAGGAATTCACGACGACGCTTGTGGGTCCAGACGGCTTCGGCCAGTTCATGGGCCTCGGTCAGCAACACGATAAACACGCCGAGGGCGCCGAGCGCCAGGAGGATACCCACGGTGACACTGAACCAAGTGCTGTATTGCTGGCTGTAGTCGTAGCCGATCCACACCAGTACCGAGCCGCACAGGAACGCGATAAAGGTCAGGAAGGTCCGGCCACGCTGGCGCAGGGCCGAGCCGTCGATCATCAGCAGGGTCAGGGACAGCAGTGCCAGCACCACCGAACCGATGGCCAGCACGCGCCATTGCGGGATCGCGACGACAGGCCCTTCAAAGTTGAATTTCTGCTGGCGTGCGGCGTTGAACACGCCCCAATAGGCGCCGGCAGATCCTTCGTCGCTGACTTTCCACGGCTGGTCGAACGCTTCGATCACAAAGTAGTTGTAGCCCTGGCGATTGAGCTTGTTCACCAGCGTGCGCAGGTAAATCGCCTGGTCTGCCGGGGATGTTTCGTTACCCCCGCGCATACGTCCGTTGCTCGGCCAGCCAATTTCCGACAGTAGCAGCGGCTTTTTAGGGAAGAGTTTTTTCAGGTCTTTGGCCCGGTCCAGTACGTACTGGCCAGCCTTGTCCATGGGGATGTATTCCCAGAACGGCAGGATGTGCGCGGCGATCAGATCGACGTGCTTGGCCAGTTTCGGGTTCTTTTCCCAGATGTGCCACTGCTCGGAGGTGGTCACCGGTACTTTCACCGCAGCGCGCACCCGGTCGAGCAGCACGATCAGCGCTTCAGGGGTGATTTCTTCGCGGAACAGCGCCTCGTTGCCGACCACCACGCGCACGACACTGCGCGAGCTGTTGGCGATCTCGATGGCACGCTGGATTTCGCGCTCGTTACGCTCCAGGTCCGGGCTGATCCAGATTCCCAGGGTGACGCGCAAGCCGAACTCTTCCGCCAGCTTGGGGATATCCCCCAAGGTGCCGTCGACCGAGTAGGTACGGATGTTGTCCGTCAGCTTGCTCATGATCTCCAGGTCACGACGCATCTGCTCGTCAGTGGGGTACTGGTCTTTTTGCGGGAACTGGCCTTGCTGGAACGGCGAGTAGGAAAAACCGGAGATTTGCTCAGGCCAGTTGGGAGCAGTGACCGGGCGGTTGACCAGCGCCCAGAAGCCGGTGAACAGCGCGGCAATTGCCAGCACGATCACCAGGTTGAGTCCAAATTTACGCGATGCCATGGTTATGTCGGGTTCCAAAGGGTGTGGAACGAAAAGAGGTGTCGGCCTGCACCGAACGGCGCGCATCCTACACCGGCCTTTCCCCGAGCGTACAGCAGACAGAGAAAAGCCGGACGTTAGTCAGCAAAAGGCCATCTAAGTTCTTTACTTGTAGCTTGAAGCTTCGAACTTGTCGCTGCGTAGCCCTATAATGCGCGCCGGTTTTTGGGGTAATGGTCATGAGTACAGAAGATCCGCGGTTTGCAGGCGTCGCCCGCTTGTATGGCATTGAAGGCCTGGAACGCTTGAAAGCGGCCCATGTGGCGATCGTCGGCGTCGGCGGCGTGGGCTCCTGGGCGGCGGAAGCCATGGCCCGTTGTGGGGTCGGCGAGATTTCGCTGTTTGACCTGGACGATGTCTGCGTCAGCAACAGCAACCGCCAGTTGCACGCCCTGGACAGCACCGTGGGCAAGCCCAAGGTCGAGGTAATGGCCGAGCGCCTGCGCGGCATCAACCCGGACTGCACCGTGCACGCGGTGGCGGACTTCGTGACCCGCGACACCATGGCCGAATACATCACGCCGAATATTGATTGCGTGATCGACTGCATCGACGCCGTCAACGCCAAGGCCGCGCTGATTGCCTGGTGCAAGCGTCGCAAGATCCAGATCATCACCACCGGTGGCGCTGGTGGGCAGATTGACCCGACGCTGATCCAGGTGTGCGACCTGAACCGCACCTTCAATGATCCATTGGCGTCGAAAGTGCGCTCCACCCTGCGTCGTGACTACAATTTTTCCCGCACCGTGACCCGCCATTACAGCGTGCCGTGTGTGTTTTCTTCCGAGCAGCTGCGCTATCCCAAGCCGGACGGCAGCATCTGTTTGCAGAAAAGTTTTGTGGGTGATGGTGTGAAGCTGGACTGCGCCGGTGGGTTTGGCGCGGTGATGATGGTCACGGCCACGTTCGGTATGGTGGCGGCGACCAAGGCGGTGGACAAGATTGTGGCTGGGGTGCGTCGGCCTTCGGAGCGGGTCAAGCCCGCCTGAATCTCAGGACGTTACACAGTTCAAAATGTGGGAGGGAGCAAGCCCCCTCCCACATTCAGCTTTGTGTTCGGCTGAGTTCGCGCATCCGCTGCAGAACTGCATTCAAACCGTTGCTGCGTGACGGGGAGAGTTGGCGCGAAAGCCCAAGTTGATTGAACCACTCCGGCAGATCAACTGCCTGCAACTCAGCAGCCGACAACCCATTGACCCGCGCCAGCAGCAACGCCACCAGCCCCCGGATCATTCGCGCATCACTGCTGGCGGAAAACTGCCAATGGCCGTCGTGCAAGCGCCCCACCAACCACACCTGGCTTTCGCATCCGTGCACAAGATTGGCGTCGACCTTCTCTTCATCGGCCAAGGCGGGAAGGCGCTCGCCCCACTGCATCAGCATCCGCGCGCGTTGTTCCCAACTTCCTACGGCCTGGAAGGCTTCCAAGGCGGCAATCGCATCCACGGGCAAACTCATCGCAACATGTCCAGTGCTTGATCCAGCGCTTCAAAAAAGCGCTCAAGATCGTCGGAATCGTTGTACAGCGCCAGGGAAACGCGGATCGCTCCTGACAGTTGCATCGCCTTGAGCAGCGGCATAGCGCAATGATGGCCGGCGCGTACCGCAATGCCTTGCTCGGTCAGCAGGTGCGCGAGGTCGGCGTTGTGCACGCCCTCGACCACAAAGCTGACCAGCGCCACCTGCGGCGAGCCCAGCACCCGCACGCCGTTGCGCGCCTTCAGGCCGTGCAACAGGTAGTCATGCAAGGCCGCTTCATGGGCGATGACCGCTTGCGGGTCCAGGGAACTCAGGTAATCCAGGCTGGCGCCCAGGCCGATCACGCTGGCAATCGGCGGAGTACCCGCCTCGAAGCCCAGCGGCGCGGGGCGAAAGCTCGCGCTGTGGTAGTCCGCCTGCTGCACCATCTCCCCGCCGAACTGCCAGTGGCGCAGGTGATGCAGGGCTTCGTTGCGGCCATAGAGCACGCCGACGCCGTCCGGGCCGTAAAGTTTGTGGCTGGAGAAAACATAAAAGTCGCATCCCAGCGCTTGCACGTCATGGCGACCGTGGACGATGCCTTGGGCACCGTCGACCACGGTCAGGGCGCCGTGGGGCTGCGCCAAAGCCAGCAAGGCTTCCAGCGGTTGCCAGGCGCCAAGCACGTTGGACAACTGGCTCACTGCCAGCAGGCGCGTGCGTGGGCCGATCAACTCGGCGGCGGCGTGCAGGTCGATCACGCCGTCATCACTGAGTGGCAATACCACCAGCGTGAGCGCTCGACGTTTGGCCAGTTGCTGCCAGGGCAGCAGGTTGGCGTGGTGTTCCAGGGCGCTGATGACAATCTCATCGCCCGCATTGAATAAGTGCTCAAGGCCGTAGGCCAGGAGGTTCAGCGCAGAGGTAGCGCCGTGGGTAAACACGATTTGCCCGGTGTCACCTGCATTCAACCATTGCGCAACTTTGCTGCGACTGTCCTCGAAGGCCTGGGTCGCGTGGGCGCCCGGTAAATGCTGGGCACGGTGCACATTGGCTGCGCCGTTGGCGTAGTAATGGCTGATGGCATCCAATAAGGCTTGGGGTTTTTGCGTCGTAGCGGCGTTGTCCAGATAGGTCTGGTCTTGCCGTTGCAGGGTGGCAATGGCCGGAAAATCGGCGCGCCAGGGGGAGGGCACAAGCATGGTGGTCAAGACTCGTATAAGCGAGCCCCAGGATCGGGGCCCGCTAGTGGCATCGAGTGGCTGCTTAGTTGTGAGCGTGCAGCGCTTCGTTCAGTTCGATGGCCGATTTGTGGGTTTTGCACTCCACGGCACCCGTCTCGGAATTGCGGCGGAACAGCAGGTCCGGTTGACCGGCCAATTCACGTGCCTTGACCACTTTGACCAATTGGTTCTGCTCATCCAGCAGCGCAACCTTGGTCCCGGCAGTCACATACAAGCCCGATTCCACGGTGTTGCGGTCGCCCAACGGGATACCGATACCGGCGTTGGCGCCGATCAGGCAGCCTTCGCCAACCTTGATCACGATATTGCCGCCGCCCGACAGGGTGCCCATGGTGGAGCAGCCGCCGCCCAGGTCCGAGCCCTTGCCGACGAACACGCCTGCCGACACGCGGCCTTCGATCATGCCCGGGCCTTCAGTGCCGGCGTTGAAGTTGACGAAACCTTCGTGCATCACCGTGGTGCCTTCGCCCACGTAGGCGCCCAGGCGGATACGTGCCGCGTCAGCGATACGCACGCCGGCCGGAACCACGTAGTCGGTCATTTTCGGGAACTTGTCCACCGAGAACACTTCCAGCAGCTCGCCACGCAGGCGTGCTTCCAGTTGGCGTTCGGCCAGTTCGCCGATGTCGATCGCGCCCTGGCTGGTCCAGGCCACGTTCGGCAGCTGCGGGAACACGCCAGCCAGGCTCAGGCCGTGGGGCTTGACCAGGCGGTGGGACAGCAAGTGCAGTTTGAGGTAGGCCTCAGGCGTGGAGGTCAGTGCGGCGTCTTCTGCCAGCAGGGTGGCGACCAGCGGCGTGTGGCTTTCCGCCAGGCGGCTCAGCAGAGCGGCTTGGGTGGCGTCGACGCCCTTGAGCGCGTCGGCCAGTTGCAGCGCCTGGGTCACAGTGAAGGTGATCGCCTGGTTACCTTCGGTGTAACCGAGGATCGGCGCGATGGCCGCGACGATTTCAGCCGATGGATTAAGCAGCGGTTGTGCGTAAAACACTTCCAGCCAAGCACCTTGGCGGTTCTGAGTGCCAACGCCGAAGCCCAGGCTGAACAGGGAATGGGACATGCTGTTACCTCTACAAAAATGGAAGGGCTGGCCTACTTGAGGGCCGCCGAATAACTATCTGGCTTGAAGCCAATCAGGGTTCTGTCACCGAGATCAAGCACCGGGCGCTTGATCATCGAAGGTTGCGCGAGCATCAATTCAATGGCTTTCGACTGATCGAGATCGGCTTTGCGTTCGTCTTCGAGTTTGCGAAAGGTGGTGCCCGCACGGTTCAAAACCACCTGCCAACCGTGCTCGTCGCACCATTGGGTCAAGTGTTCGCGGTCGATACCGGCCGTTTTGTAGTCGTGGAACTCATAGTTCACAGCGTGCTCATCGAGCCAGGTGCGCGCCTTTTTCATGGTGTCGCAGGCTTTGATGCCGAAAAGGTGCGACGTTTTGCTTGAAGCGGTCAAGGAATTGCCCCCTTTTAGGATGCTCAAAACGAAAGGTCCGGGATTATGCCACGACCAGCGGGTTTGGGTGCCGGTCGTCCTGCGCTGTGCGACTTTTGTGCAAAAGCCAGCGCGTAACATAGCCGGTTAATATGGCACTTCAATGGCCAGTTGTTGCCTGATGTGTGTCGTTGCAAGTCGATTGTCCGGGAAAACCGCGTTGGGCAAACCGCCTGCACCGTTCTTATTCATTTCCCGGCCTGCACCAGGATCACGGCATTCGGACAGCTATCACGCCTATCAAAGTATCGAGCTGGGGTTTATGAGTGTGCCTCATGAGCCCTTGCCGATTTACCCGTCTAGTCCATATTCGCCAGCGCGCTTACTGTTCTGCCAACGTTAAATGTCGGGAGATCGAAATGCGCAAGCGCACGCTCGGAACCAGTTCACTTGAAGTCTGCGCCTTGGGTTTAGGCTGCATGGGCTTGAGCCATGGCTACGGCCCCGCTACGGACACCCAACAAGCTATCTCATTGATGGCGGCAAATCCCCATGGAGCCGGCGGATCTGGCCGCGCACAACTGCATTAATCTGCGTCTCCCGACTCATGGGAGCCTCATGCAGTGGGATTTCGAGAAGAACGGTCACGAGCTCAAGGCACGCGTAGAAGGCCAATGGACATTCAACAGCAGCGTGCCAATTTTGCGTGCGGCTGTGGCGGGATGTGGTTTGGCGTTTCTTCCAGAAGACATGGTGGCCAACGAATTAGCGGAGGGCAGTCTCGTGCGGGTTCTGGAAGATTGGTGCCAGCCGTTCGCGGGCTACCATCTTTACTATCCGAATCGACGTGAGCATTCATCCGCATTTGGCGTTGTGGTTGACGCATTAGTTTATAAACAATGAGCGATGGGCAGAGCGGGCCTATTGTGGCAGCGCAAGCTTCGGCTCAAAGCCCTGCGTGCGCAACGCCTTGAGTTATGCAGTCTGAGTCGGCATCACGAAATCGCGGACGATGTATTGCGGGAGGCATTGGCGGAGCTTGATATGAGTGAGGCGAACCTGGGATTGAGAAAGTAGCGTCTTCGCCCTTATCGGGTCTGGGGTAGGTTTTTTTCGCCCAGGCAATGTCCCCCGCACTGAGTGTCGAGCCTCCTGAGTGGTACACGTTGCTAGTGGTCAAGCCGGGGTCGATGGCGTAATGCATGATCGAGTCTGGATCGTAGGGCAAAAAATCGTAGGACTCGCTGCGCGGTAGCGGTAGAAAGTTGGTTTGCTGATCGGGTTGTGGGTAGTTCAGGTCAAGAACAGCGTGATCCCATTGGACATTGGCATCGGGATGTTGATGCGCGTGGTGTGCGCCCAGCATGTGCCCGAACTCATGCAGCACGGTTTGGTTGAATGACGGTAACGTATGATCTCTCGGCAGGCTCATCGTTGGGGCGCCATACAAAGCACGTTGAGCGTCGTTACCTATCCGTGAGGAGCCGCCCGCGTCGCCTACCATGTTCTGCGTAATTTTAGCGTCGCCCTCGTCGCCCGATACGAACTCGAACGTGAGGTTGATATGGGTTGACCACTCGTTGGCGGCGTTTTTGACTGCCCGCACATAGGGGTCATCCATCGGGTAATCGTACATCACGATCTTGATAGTGCTGTTTTGCGGCCAGTATTTAGCGGGTTCACCCACGTTGCGTCGACTTCTGGAAAGGCGTTCGGGTTGATCGACGCGGTCGTTCGAGCGATCAGTGGGGGGAGGGGAGCAGGGGGTAAAAACGGTGGCTGAGATCATGGCTTTTTCCCGTTGGAGTCAGTGACGAATCTGTTGACTGATTTGTCCTGAACGCAGGGGAAGTTCCAGCATGGAGTGTATGCAATGTTTAACTTGGCCCGTGATATCTGTCAGATACCACGGGCATAGCGTTTATTTTCGGCGGTTAATGAACGCCCGGATCCGCTCAGCCGCTTCCACGCACTCCGCCAACGGCGCAACCAACGCCAGGCGCACCCGACCGGCGCCAGGGTTGAAGCCATCTACCTCCCGTGACAGGTACGAACCCGGCACGACGGTCACATGTTCTTCCACGAACAGGTCGCGGCAGAACGCAGCGTCGTCGCCATTCACATTCGGCCACAAATAGAAGCCGCCATCTGGGCTCTCCACGTCCAGTACTGGCTTGAGAATCGCCAGCACAGCGTTGAATTTCTCGCGATACAAGTCACGATTGGCCAGCACGTGGGCTTCGTCCTGCCAGGCCGCAATGCTGGCCAGTTGCGTTTGTACCGGCATCGCGCAGCCATGGTAGGTGCGGTACAGCAGGAAGGCCTTGAGGATGTCCGCGTCGCCGGCCACAAAACCGGAGCGCAGGCCCGGCAGGTTGGAGCGCTTGGACAGGCTGTGGAATACCACGCAGCGCTTGAAGTCCTGGCGGCCCAGTTCGACACAGGCGCTCAGCAGGCCCGGCGGCGGGGTTTGTTCGTCGAAGTACAGCTCGCTGTAGCACTCGTCGGCGGCGATGACGAAGTCGTATTCGTCGGCCAGGGCGATCAGCTTTTTCAGGGTCTCGACCGGGATAAGCGCGCCGGTCGGGTTACCGGGGGAGCACAGGAACAGGATCTGGCAGCGTTTCCAGATATCCGGCGTCACAGCGTCGAAGTCCGGGTTGAAGCCGTTCTCATCCAGGCATGGCAGGTAATGCGGCTTGGCCCCGGCCAGGAACGCGGCGCCTTCGTAGATTTGGTAGAACGGGTTCGGGCTGACGACCAGGGCATCGTCGCCACGGTTGACCACGGTCTGGGTGAAGGCGAACAGCGCCTCGCGGGTGCCGTTGACCGGCAGGATATTGCGCGCCGGGTCGAGCCAGCCCTTGGGCACGTTGAAGCGACGTTCACACCAGGCGCCGATGGCCTCGCGCAGCGCCGGGATGCCCAGGGTGGTGGGGTACACCGCCATCTGGTCGAGGTTGCTGCTCAGAGCCTCGGCCACGAAGGTCGGGGATTTGTGCTTGGGCTCGCCGATGGACAGCGCAATCGGGCGCTTGTCCGGGTTCGGCGTGACGCTGCCCAGCAGTGCGCGCAGTTTCTCGAACGGGTAGGGTTGCAGCTGGTTCAGGGCGTTGTTCATGGGAATCTCGTGCAAGGCGTTAAAAACTGGAATGAGGTTTAGATCGTCAGGCGCGTCAGCTCGACGCCGGGTTCCTGAGTCACGCTCAACTGCTGCACGATGGCTTCCTGCAATCGCAGGCACAGCTCAGGATCGGACAGTGGCTGGTTGTCGGCGTCGGTAATAAAGAACACGTCTTCCACGCGCTCGCCGAGGGTCGCAATCTTGGCGTTCTGCAATGACAGGTCGAACTCCAGGAAGATCCCGCCGATACGTGCCAGCAGGCCCGGGCGGTCCGGCGCGCTGAGTTCCAGCACGGTGACCGGGCGCTGCGCGTCGTTGGAGATGGTCACCTGGGGCGCAAATGCAAAGTGCTTGAGCTGGCGCGGCACCCGGCGCTGGATGATGGTCGGGTAGTCGTCCGGGTTGCGCAGGGCCTCGGTGAGGCCTTCGCGGATCTTTTTCACCCGCGCCGGGTTGTCGCCGATGGACTCGCCTTCGGTGTCGAGCACGATATAGGTGTCGAGGGTGAACTGGCTGCTGGAAGTGATCACCCGGGCATCGTGGATGTTCAGGTTGAGCTGGTCCATGGCCGCCACGGTCACGGCGAAGAAGTCGTGCTGGTCGGGCGCATAGATGAAAATCTGCGTGCCGCCTTCGAATTCGCGCTGGGTGGTTTCCTTGATCAGTACCAGCGGGCCGCCATCGGCGGGCTGCTGCAGGATCGCGTCAGTGTGCCAGGCTACATCGCCGGCAGTGTGGCGCAGGAAGTAATCATCACCCAATTGCGACCACAGCTGCTCGACGTCGTCCGGGTCGTTGCCGCCGCGCACCAAGATATCCAGCGCCGCGCTTTGGGTGCGGCGGATCTGCTCTTCGCGGTCCACCGGGTTTTCCAGGCCACGGCGCAGCGCACGCTTGGTCTCGGTGTACAGCTGGCGCAACAGGCTGGCGCGCCACGAGTTCCACAGCGTCGGGTTGGTGGCGTTGATGTCGGAGACGGTCAGCACGTACAGGTAGTCGAGGCGGGTTTCATCGCCGACCGCCTGTGCGAAGTCATGGATCACCTGCGGGTCGGACAAGTCCTTGCGCTGGGCCGTGGTCGACATGACCAGATGGTTCTGCACCAACCAGACGATCAGGCGGCTGTCCCATTGCGGCAGTTGGTGGCGCTGGCAGAAGGCCTCCGCGTCGACCGCGCCGACTTCGGAGTGGTCGCCATGCCGGCCCTTGCCTATGTCGTGGTACAGGCCGGCCAGGTAGATCAGTTCCGGCTTGGGCAGCTTGACCATGAGCTTACTGGCCAGCGGGAATTTCTCCGACACCTGGGTGTATTGCAGCTTACGCAGGTGCTTGATCAGGTTCAGGGTGTGCGCATCCACCGTATAGATGTGGAACAGGTCGTGCTGCATCTGCCCGACGATAAAACCGAACTCCGGCAGATAGCGCCCGAGAATGCCGTAGCGGTTCATGCGACGCAGATTGCGATGGATACCGATCTTGCACTTGAACAGCTCGATAAACAGGCTGGTGTTGCGGATGTCATTGCGGAAATCATCGTCGATCAGGTGACGGTTTTCCCGTAGCAGGCGGATGGTGTCGGCGCGCACACCTTTGATTTCCGGCTGCTGGGCCATCAGTACGAAGATTTCCAGCATGGCGAACGGGGTGCGGCGGAACACGTTGTCGTTGCGTGCCTCGATATAGCCGTCGTGCAGTTGGAAACGCGAATTGATTGGCTGCGGCGGTGCTTCGTCTTCGGGGGCGAGGATCACTTCTTCGAAGTGCTGGATGATCAGGTCGCTGAGCTGGGCAATGCTCATGACCACCCGGTAGTACTGCTGCATGAAGCTTTCAATGCTGGTCTTGGCGTCTTCGCCTTCAAAACCCAGCAGGGTGGCGATGGAGCGTTGATGGTCGAACAGCAGGCGGTCTTCGGAGCGGCCGGCGAGCATGTGCAGGGCGTAGCGCACTTTCCAGATGAATTCCTGGGATGAGGCCAACAGGGCGTTTTCGCTTTCTACCAGAAAGCCTTCGCCAGCCAGGGCGCGCAGGTTCAGGGTGCCGTACTGGCGACGGGCTACCCACAAAATCGTCTGGATGTCGCGCAGCCCGCCCGGCGAGCCTTTGACGTTGGGTTCCAGGTTGTATTCGGTGTCGTTGTACTTGTGGTGCCGGGTCTTCTGCTCGGCGCGCTTGGCCAGGAAGAACTCCTTGCTCGGCCACATATGCGCGGTGCTGGTGACTTCCAGCATGCGCTGGCGCAGGCGCTCGGGGCCCGCGATAGTGCGGCTTTCCATCAGGTTGGTGATTACGGTGAGGTCGGCGCGGGCCTCTTCGGCGCATTCGTCCACCGAGCGCACACTCTGGCCGACTTCAAGGCCGATGTCCCACAGCAGCGTCAGAAAACGCTCGATGGAATCGCGAAAGGTCTCATGGTCGGCGCTGTCCAGCAGGATCAGCAGGTCGATGTCGGAGTAGGGGTGCAGTTCGCCACGGCCATAGCCGCCGACGGCCACCAGGGCGATATCGGCGTCTTCACTCCAGTTGAACTGTTCCCAGGCCTTTTGCAGGATGTTGTCGACGAACCAGGCGCGGTCCTCGATCAGTCGGCGGATGTCCCGGCCGCTGCGAAAGCGCTCATCGAGCACCTCGCGGGCCTGGCGGATCGCTTTCTTGAAAGCGGCGATGGGGCTTGCCTTCAGGGCCAGTTCGGCCTGGAACTGGCCACGGTCGAAGAGTTCGGGATCCACCTGGGGCATCGATCGGCTTTCCTTTCTATCTATAGTCAGTCACAACACGCTGTGGGAAAACCTGGGCAACCTTCAAGCTGAAATGCGAGGGATCGTGTCGTCGGCGCGCAGGGTGAAGATCTCGTAGCCGGTTTCGGTGACCAGCAGGGTGTGTTCCCACTGGGCCGAGAGCTTGCGGTCCTTGGTGATGGCGGTCCAGCCGTCGCCCAGCACCTTGGTGTCCGCCTTGCCCTGGTTGATCATCGGCTCGATGGTAAAGGTCATGCCTGCCTTGAGCTCCATGCCGGTGCCGGCGCGGCCGTAGTGCAGGATCTGCGGTTCTTCATGGAATACGGTGCCGATGCCGTGGCCACAGAAATCACGTACCACCGAGAAACCGTTCTTTTCAGCGTGTTTCTGGATCACTTCACCGATATCGCCCAGGCGGCAGCCGGGCTTGACGATTTCGATGGCCTTGTACATGCATTCCTGGGTGACCTGGGACAGGCGCTCGGCCCAGACCGGCACGTTGCCGACGTGGAACATGCGGCTGGTGTCGCCGAAGTAGCGGTCCTTGATCACGGTGACGTCGATGTTAAGGGTGTCGCCGTCTTTCAGGGGTTTGTCGCACGGGATGCCGTGGCAGACCACGTGGTTGATCGAGGTGCAGATCGACTTGGGGAAGCCCTTGTAGTTGAGCGGGGCAGGGATAGCCTTCTGCACGTTGACGATGTAGTCGTGGCAGATCTGGTTCAGTTCTTCAGTGGTGACGCCGGGCTTGACGTGTTCAGCGATCATTTCCAGTACGTCGGCAGCCAATTTACCGGCAATGCGCATGCCGGCGATGTCTTCGGCGGTTTTCAAACTAACAGTCATACAGGCTCTCTCTAGCGCGGCGCGCTGAAATCAATACGGTTTACGGGCGCGCGACAAAAGGTTACAGAATTCGCACAAGCCCCAAAAAACGCGATTCTAACAGACGCGGGCGGCAAATCATGAGCCCCTGACGATCGCTTCTATCTATGAGGTGGGGCTATATCCGCTCTATTCAAAGGGTTGCGCATCACTCGCGCACGCCAAATGTGATTGCGGGTTCCGTTTTCGCCCTTCGTGTGGTATAAAATGCGCCGCTTTCCGGGGATGCCCCGAAGAGCTTAAATCCACACACGTGTCGACACGATGACCTGGGTGCCGGAGGCCTTGATGCCGCTGGTTGGTCATTGGGATACGTGGAGGCCAAACCCGACTTATTAAGGAACTATCATGTCCCAAGTCAACATGCGCGATATGCTGAAGGCCGGTGTGCACTTCGGTCACCAGACCCGTTACTGGAACCCGAAAATGGGTAAATACATTTTCGGCGCGCGTAACAAGATCCACATCATCAACCTTGAAAAAACCCTGCCAATGTTCAACGAAGCTCTGACTTTCGTAGAGCGCCTGGCCCAGGGCAAAAACAAGATTCTGTTCGTCGGCACCAAGCGTTCCGCTGGCAAGATCGTTGCTGAAGAAGCAGCACGTTGCGGTTCGCCGTACGTCGATCACCGCTGGTTGGGCGGCATGCTGACCAACTTCAAAACCATCCGTGCTTCCATCAAGCGTCTGCGTGACCTTGAAGTGCAAGCCGAAGACGGTACTTTCGCCAAGCTGACCAAGAAAGAAGCGCTGATGCGCTCCCGTGACCTGGAAAAGCTCGATCGTTCCCTGGGTGGTATCAAGGACATGGGCGGTCTGCCTGACGCACTGTTCGTTATCGACGTTGATCACGAGCGCATCGCGATCACCGAAGCCAACAAGCTGGGCATCCCTGTTATCGGCGTAGTCGATACCAACAGCAGCCCGGAAGGCGTTGACTACATCATCCCAGGCAACGATGACGCAATCCGCGCTATCCAGCTGTACATGGGTTCGATGGCTGACGCTGTAATCCGTGGTCGTAACCACGTTGCTGGTGGTGCCGAGCAGTTCGTTGAAGAAGCTCCGGTAGCCGCAGCTGAGTAATTGACGCCCTGGCGTTGACTCAGTAAGCAAAAAGGGGGCTTGGCCCCCTTTTTGCCACCTCGAAAACCATTTGTGAGCGGCGCAGCTACATCATCTGTAACGTGCAGCGGCCTACAAGGGTGGTTCGGGAAGAATTGATCCCCCGTTCGATCGGGTGGAATGGTTGAAAACCTATCCAAGAGGAATTTGAAAATGGCAGCAATTACTGCAGCGTTGGTTAAAGAACTGCGTGAGCGTACCGGCGAAGGCATGATGGATTGCAAGAAAGCCCTGGAAAAGGCTGACGGCGACATCGAAAAAGCCATTGATGACATGCGTGCTTCCGGCGCCATCAAGGCTGCCAAGAAAGCAGGCAACGTAGCTGCTGAAGGCGCTATCGCTCTGAAAGAAGACGGCAAATCTGCCGTTCTGCTGGAAGTGAACTCGCAGACCGACTTCCTGGCTCTGCAGGACGACTTCAAGGCATTTGTTGCTGCCAGCGTTGAAAAAGCGTTCGCCGACAAACTGACTGACGTCGCTCCGCTGATCGAGGCTCAAGAAGCTGCTCGCCTGGTACTGGTCGGCAAGGTTGGCGAAAACGTCAACATCCGTCGCCTGGTACGCGTTGAAGGTGATGTTGTTGGCGGTTACCTGCACGGCAACAAGATCGGTGTTGCAGTTGTCCTGAAAGGCGGCAACGTTGAACTGGCCAAAGACATCGCTATGCACGTAGCGGCCAGCAACCCTGAGTTCCTGCTGCCTTCGGAAGTTTCTGCCGAAGCCATCGAGCGCGAAAAAGCTGTGTTCCTGCAGCTGAACGAAGAAAAAATCAAAGGCAAGCCAGAAAACATTGTTGAGAACATGGTCAAAGGCCGTATCAGCAAGTTCCTGGCTGAAGCAAGCCTGGTTGAGCAGGCGTTCGTCAAGAACCCTGAAATCAAGGTTGGCGAACTGGCTAAGAAAGCCGGTGCTGAAATCGTTTCCTTCACTTACTTCAAAGTAGGCGAAGGCATCGAGAAGCCGGTCGACAACTTCGCTGAAGAAGTTGCTGCCCAGCTGGCTGCCGCCAAGCAATAAGACAGTTTTCAACTGTCGCCCGAAAGAGGCTGCCCGCTCACGCGCGCAGCCTCTTTTCAAATGGGCAGGCCGAATTTATTTGGCTTACCCTCGGAACTGGCTTACAAAGCCGTGTTCCGATGGCGCTGTGACAGCGTCCAGCTAGAGTGAACGCAAGCCGTAAACGGCTCGCCAAGAATTTTTAAAAATACGCCGCAGGAGAGATTCGCAATGGCTCAGCAGGGCAGTGGTTATCAGGCTCGCTATAAACGCATTCTACTCAAGCTCAGCGGCGAGGCCCTGATGGGCTCGGAAGAGTTCGGGATTGATCCCAAGGTGCTCGACCGCATGGCGCTGGAAGTCGGCCAATTGGTCGGCATCGGCGTACAAGTCGGCCTGGTGATCGGTGGCGGTAACCTGTTCCGTGGCGCGGCACTGAGTGCGGCCGGTATGGATCGGGTCACTGGCGACCACATGGGCATGCTGGCCACTGTGATGAACGCCCTGGCGATGCGTGATGCCCTGGAGCGTGCCAATATCTCGGCTATCGTGATGTCGGCTATTTCCATGGTAGGTGTGACCGATCACTATGATCGCCGCAAAGCCATGCGTCATTTGAACTCAAAAGAAGTGGTGATCTTCGCCGCCGGTACCGGTAACCCGTTCTTTACCACTGATTCCGCGGCGTGCTTGCGTGCCATTGAAATCGATGCTGATGTGGTACTGAAGGCGACCAAGGTAGATGGCGTGTACACCGCAGACCCATTCAAAGACCCGCATGCCGAGAAGTTCGATCATCTGACCTACGATGAAGTGCTGGATCGCAAGCTGGGTGTGATGGATCTGACGGCTATTTGCCTGTGCCGCGACCACAAGATGCCGCTGCGCGTATTTAATATGAACAAGCCCGGCGCCCTGCTGAATATCGTACACGGCGGCGCAGAAGGGACTCTGATCGAGGAAGGCCAACAATGATCAACGAAATCAAGAAAGACGCTCAAGAGCGTATGCAGAAATCCCTGGACTCCCTGAAACATGCATTTGGCCAGATCCGTACCGGCAAGGCCCACCCAAGCATCCTGGGTAGCGTGATGGTGCCTTACTACGGTGCTGACACCCCGCTGAGCGGTGTGGCCAACGTGACCGTGAAGGATTCGCGTACCCTGCAAGTTGTTGCCTTCGAGCGCAACATGCTCGGTGCTGTCGACAAGGCAATCCAGAGCGCGGGCCTGAACCTCAACCCGACCAACCTGGGTGAGTTGCTGTTGATCTCCATGCCAGCCCTGACTGAGGAAACCCGCAAGGGCTTCACCAAGCAGGCGCGTAGCGCAGCTGAAGATGCACGCGTTGCTGTGCGTAACATCCGTCGCGATGCCTTGGGTGACCTGAAGAAGTTGGTCAAGGACAAGGAAATCAGCGAAGACGAAGAGCGTCGCGCCGTTGCCGATATCGAAAAGCTGACCAAGGACGCCGAGGCCCAGATCACCAAGGATACCGACGATAAAGAAAAGGACCTGATGGCCGTATAAGGGGTCAGGACGCCTTCATGGAAAAGACCAAGCAGACTGTACCCTCTGTGGTGCCGCGCCATGTCGCGATCATCATGGATGGGAATAATCGCTGGGCGAAGAAACGCTTTATGCCCGGTGTCGCCGGGCATAAAGCGGGTGTTGATGCGGTGCGGGCTGTGATTGAGGTGTGTGCCGAGGCCAAGGTCGAGGTGTTGACCTTGTTCGCCTTTTCCAGTGAAAACTGGCAGCGGCCTGCCGAAGAGGTCAGCGCCTTGATGGATCTGTTCTTCAAGGCGTTGCGCCGTGAGGCCAAGCGTCTTAACGACAACAATATCAGCCTGCGCATCATCGGTGATCGCTCGCGCTTCCACCCGGAACTGCAGGCGGCCATGCGCGAAGCCGAGGCCATCACGGCTGGCGCCAACCGTTTTGTATTGCAGATCGCAGCCAATTACGGCGGCCAGTGGGATATCGCCCAAGCTGCGCAGCGGCTGGCTCGCGAAGTGCAGGCCGGTCATCTGCGGCCGGACGACATCACGCCTGAGCTGTTGCAAACCTGCCTGGTGACCGGCGACCTGCCGTTGCCAGACTTGTGCATCCGTACCGGCGGCGAGCATCGCATCAGCAACTTCCTCTTGTGGCAGTTGGCCTACACCGAGCTGTACTTCTCCGACCTGTTCTGGCCGGACTTCAAACACGATGCCATGCGCACCGCGCTGGCCGATTTCGCTTCCCGCCAACGTCGCTTCGGTAAAACGAGCGAGCAGGTCGAAGCTGGAGCCCGGGTTTAAATGCTTAAACAACGAATCATCACAGCACTGATCCTGTTGCCGATCGCCTTGTGTGGGTTTTTCCTGCTCGACGGTTCCGGTTTTGCCCTGTTTATTGGCCTGGTTGTAACCCTTGGTGCCTGGGAATGGGCGCGATTGGCAGGGTTCAACGCACAGTTGCCACGCGTGGCGTATGCCGCAGTGGTGGCGGTGTTGCTGTTTCTCATGCATACCCTGTCGAGCATCATCGTCCCTTGGGTGCTGGGCGCTGCGGTGCTGTGGTGGGCGCTTGCGACCTATCTGGTGCTGACGTTCCCGCGCAGCAGCGGGCATTGGTCCAGTGTGGCCAGCAAGTTGGTGATTGGCTTGTTGATTCTGTTGCCTGCCTGGCAAGGGTTGGTGGAGATCAAGAATGCGCCGATGGGCAATTGGCTGATCATGGCGGTGATGGTGCTGGTGTGGGGCGCGGATATCGGCGCCTACTTCTCGGGTCGGGCATTCGGCAAGCGCAAGCTGGCGCCGGCGGTCAGTCCGGGCAAGAGTTGGGAAGGGGTGTACGGCGGTCTGGCATTGACCCTGCTGATCACCTTGGTGGTCGGCGTTGTACGGGATTGGTCGGTCACGGACATCTTCCTCGCCCTGCTGGGCACGGCCATCGTCGTCTTTATTTCGGTTGTGGGCGATCTCACCGAAAGCATGTTCAAGCGCCAGGCCGGGATCAAGGACAGCAGTAACCTGCTGCCGGGCCACGGCGGGGTGCTGGACCGTATCGACAGCCTTACCGCTGCCATCCCGATCTTTGCCGTGCTGTTGTGGATGACTGCTTCGTGAGCCGTCTGCAACAAGTGACCGTGCTCGGTGCAACCGGCTCGGTAGGGTTGAGCACCCTTGACGTGATCGCACGTCACCCTGACCGCTATCAAGTGTTTGCCCTGACCGGATTCACCCGCCTGAGCGAATTGCTGGCGTTGTGTGTACGCCACGTGCCGCGTTTTGCGGTGGTGCCTGAAGCGGCAGCGGCGCGCAGTCTGCAGGATGACTTGCGGGCTGCCGGGCTGGCCACTCAGGTGCTGGTGGGCGAGGAGGGGTTGTGCCAGGTCTCGGCCGATGCGCAAGTCGATACAGTGGTTGCCGCTATCGTCGGTGCCGCGGGCTTGCGCCCAACCTTGGCTGCCGTTGATGCGGGCAAAAAAATCCTGCTGGCCAATAAAGAAGCGCTGGTGATGTCCGGTGCACTCTTTATGCAGGCGGTGCGTAAAAGCGGTGCCGTGCTGCTGCCTCTGGACAGTGAGCACAACGCAATCTTCCAGTGCATGCCCGGTGACTATGCCCGTGGCTTGAGCCAGGTTGGCGTGCGTCGGATTCTGCTCACGGCCTCCGGTGGTCCTTTTCGACAAACTCCGCTGGCAGACCTGGAGCAGGTGTCTCCGGATCAGGCGTGCGCTCATCCGAACTGGTCCATGGGGCGCAAGATCTCCGTGGATTCGGCCAGCATGATGAACAAGGGTCTGGAGTTGATCGAGGCCTGCTGGTTGTTCGACGCACGGCCGGACCAGGTTGAGGTGGTCATCCACCCGCAAAGCGTGATTCATTCGCTGGTCGACTATGTGGACGGTTCGGTATTGGCCCAGTTGGGCAATCCCGATATGCGCACGCCGATCGCCAACGCCCTGGCCTGGCCGGAGCGGATTGATTCCGGTGTGGCGCCTCTGGACCTGTTTGCAGTCGCTCGCCTGGACTTTGAAGCGCCGGACGAGCAGCGCTTTCCTTGTCTGCGCTTGGCGCGACACGCGGCAGAGGCGGGTAACAGTGCGCCGGCGATGCTCAATGCGGCTAACGAGGTGGCGGTGGCGGCGTTTCTCGAACGGCGCATCCGCTTTCCGCAGATCGCGAGTATTATCGAGGACGTCCTGAGTCTTGAGCCTGTGGTGGCTGTGAATGACCTTGGGGCAGTATTTGAGGCGGACTCCAAGGCGCGGACCTTGGCCGAGCAATGGTTGAGCCGCAACACGCGTTAGTCTGTGGGCGCGTTTGAGCCTTCAGGCACTGGATTGGAATGCGGAGAAATTAGATGAGTGCGCTTTACATGATTGTCGGCACCCTGGTTGCTCTGGGTGTGCTGGTCACCTTCCACGAATTCGGCCACTTCTGGGTGGCGCGTCGTTGCGGCGTCAAGGTACTGCGTTTTTCCGTCGGTTTCGGCATGCCGCTGGTTCGCTGGCACGACCGTCATGGTACGGAGTTCGTGATTGCGGCCATCCCGTTGGGTGGCTACGTCAAGATGCTCGATGAGCGCGAAGGCGAAGTGCCGGCTGACCAATTGGATCAATCCTTCAATCGCAAGACCGTTCGTCAGCGTATCGCTATCGTTGCTGCTGGCCCGATCGCCAACTTCCTGTTGGCAATGTTCTTCTTCTGGGTCTTGGCCATGCTCGGCAGCGAGCAGGTGCGTCCAGTCATCGGCGCGGTCGAGGCAGACAGTATCGCGGCCAAGGCAGGTCTGGTTGCCGGCCAGGAAATTGTTTCTATAGATGGCGAGCCGACCACCGGGTGGGGCGCGGTCAATCTGCAACTGGTGCGCCGCTTGGGTGAAAGCGGCACCGTCAATGTCGTGGTGCGTGAGCAGGATTCCAATGCTGAAACCCCGCGTTCGTTGGCCTTGGATCAGTGGCTCAAAGGCGCTGATGAGCCTGATCCGATCAAATCCCTGGGTATCCGTCCGTGGCGTCCTGCGCTGCCTCCGGTGCTTGCCGAGCTGGATCCGAAGGGCCCGGCCCAGGCCGCAGGCCTGAAAACCGGCGATCGCCTGCTGGCCCTCGATGGCCAGGCGCTGGGGGAATGGCAACAAGTGGTCGATCTGGTGCGTGTACGCCCTGATACCAAAATTGTGCTGAAAGTTGAGCGCGATGGTGCTCAAATCGACGTCCCCGTGACCCTGGCGGTACGTGGCGAAGCCAAGGCGGCCGGGGGTTACCTGGGTGCTGGCGTCAAGAGCCCCGAGTGGCCGCCATCGATGGTGCGTGAGGTCAGCTTCGGGCCGTTGGCGGCAATTGGCGAGGGTGCAAAACGCACCTGGACCATGAGTGTGCTGACCCTCGAATCCCTCAAGAAAATGTTGTTCGGCGAGCTCTCGGTAAAAAACTTGAGTGGACCGATAACCATTGCTAAAGTGGCGGGCGCTTCTGCCCAGTCGGGTGTCGCGGATTTCCTGAATTTCCTGGCTTATCTGAGTATTAGCCTGGGTGTTCTGAATTTGCTGCCCATTCCTGTATTGGATGGGGGGCATCTGTTGTTTTATCTGGTCGAGTGGGTGCGTGGTCGCCCCTTGTCGGATCGGGTGCAGGGTTGGGGGATACAGATCGGTATCAGTTTGGTGGTCGGGGTGATGTTGTTAGCCCTTGTCAACGATCTGGGTCGACTGTAACGCTTCGCTGAATTGCGAATCTGCCGCATTTTGCGGCAGTTTGTTTATTGCCAGTTGGAATAAGAAAGGACTTCATGAAACGTCTGCTGCTAACTGCGGTTCTCACCGTATTGATGATCGCCGAAGTTCACGCCGAGTCCTTCACCATCTCCGATATTCGCGTCAACGGCCTCCAGCGGGTTTCCGCGGGTAGCGTCTTTGGTGCGTTACCGTTGAACGTCGGTGAACAGGCTGATGACCGTCGCCTGGTGGAATCCACTCGTGCGCTGTTCAAAACCGGTTTCTTTCAAGACATCCAACTGGGGCGCGAAGGTAACGTCCTGGTCATCACTGTTGTCGAGCGACCTTCCGTCGCCAGTATCGAGATCGAGGGCAACAAGGCGATCTCTACTGAAGACCTCATGAAGGGCCTCAAGCAATCCGGCCTGGCCGAGGGCGAGATCTTCCAGCGTGCCACCCTTGAAGGTGTACGTAACGAACTGCAGCGTCAGTACGTTGCCCAGGGTCGCTACTCCGCGACCGTGGAAACGGAAGTGGTCCCGCAGCCTCGTAACCGTGTCGGCCTGAAGGTCAATATCAACGAAGGCACCGTGGCGGCCATTCAGCACATCAACGTGGTGGGCAACACCAAGTTTGCTGATGAAGACCTGATCGACCTGTTCGAGCTCAAGACCACCAACTGGCTGTCGTTCTTCAAGAACGATGACAAGTACGCCCGTGAGAAACTCTCCGGTGACCTGGAGCGTCTGCGTTCGTACTACCTGGATCGTGGCTATATCAATATGGATATCGCTTCGACCCAGGTGTCCATCACCCCGGACAAGAAGCACGTCTACATCACCGTCAACGTCAACGAAGGCGAGAAGTACAAGGTTCGTGACGTCAAGCTGAGCGGCGACTTGAAAGTGCCTGAAGACCAGGTCAAGGCCCTGCTGCTGGTTCAGAAAGACCAAGTGTTCTCGCGCAAGCTGATGACCACCACGTCCGAACTGATCACCCGTCGCCTGGGTAACGAAGGCTATACCTTCGCCAACGTCAACGGCGTACCGACCCCGCACGATGATGACCACACTGTGGACATCACCTTCGTGGTTGACCCAGGCAAGCGTGCCTACGTGAACCGCATCAACTTCCGTGGCAACACCAAGTCTGCGGACGAAGTGCTGCGCCGTGAAATGCGCCAGATGGAAGGTGGCTGGGCGTCGACGTACCTGATCGACCAGTCCAAGACCCGTCTTGAACGCCTGGGCTTCTTCAAGGAAGTCAACGTCGAAACCCCGGCTGTACCGGGCGTGGATGACCAGGTTGACGTGAATTACGCCGTAGAGGAACAAGCGTCGGGTTCCATCACCGCCAGCGTCGGTTTTGCGCAGAGCGCGGGCCTGATCCTGGGTGGGTCCATCACCCAGAACAACTTCCTCGGTACCGGTAACCGTGTCTCCATCGGCCTGACCCGCAGCGAATACCAGAGCCGCTATAACTTCGGTTATACCGACCCCTACTGGACTGCTGACGGTGTGAGCCTGGGCTACAACGCCTTCTACCGCACCACCGACTACAAAGACCTCGATGTTGACGTTGCAAGCTATGCGATCGACAGCCTCGGCGCGGGTGTCAACGTTGGCTACCCGATCAGCGAAACCTCGCGTCTGACCTTCGGCCTGACCGCGCAGCAGGATGAGATCAAGACCGGTGTCTACACCGTGGACGAAATCTTCGACTTCACCCGTCGTGAAGGTGACAAGTTCCTGAACTTCAAGGCGTCTGCCGGCTGGTCCGAGTCGACCCTGAACAAAGGTGTACTGGCGACCCGTGGTCACTCCCAGAGCCTCACCCTGGAAACCACCACGCCGGGCAGCGACCTGTCGTTCTTCAAACTCGACTACCGTGGCCAGTTGTTCCAGCCGCTGAGCGATAACTACACCATGCGCCTGCACACTGAGCTGGGTTATGGCGATGGTTATGGTTCGACCAACGGCTTGCCGTTCTATGAGAACTACTACGCCGGTGGTTTCAACTCGGTACGTGGCTTCAAGGACAGCACCTTGGGCCCGCGTGGTACGCCGAGCCGTGGTGCAGGTGTGACCGGTAACTCGGGCACTGTCGTCGACTCGGACGATGACCCGCTGCCATTCGGTGGTAACGTGTTGATCCAGGGTGGTGCGGAAATTCTGTTCCCGCTGCCGTTCGTCAAAGATCAGCGATCCCTGCGTACTTCGGTCTTCTGGGACGTGGGTAACGTGTTCGACTCCAAGTGTGAGCAGATCACCAACCCAAGCGGCGTGAAGTCCAAGACTCAATGCAACGACGTGAGCCTCAGCAACCTGGCGAGCTCCGTGGGTGTTGGCGTGACATGGGTGACTGCGCTTGGCCCGTTGAGCTTTGCTCTGGCCATGCCGATCAAGAAACCGGATAACGCTGAAACCCAGATTTTCCAATTCTCCCTCGGCCAGACGTTCTAAGCGTCTGACCCAAGATAACGACAACGGATTCTGTAGGAGTACATCGTGCGTAAGTTGACTCAATTGGTTCTGCTGGCCACCGTGCTGGTAACCACCCCGGCCTTCGCCGAAATGAAAATCGCCGTCCTGAACTATCAGATGGCATTGCTGGAGTCCGACGCGGCCAAGAAATACGCCGTGGATGCCGAGAAGAAATTCGGTCCGCAACTGACCAAGCTCAAGACACTGGAAAGCAGCGCCAAGGGCATCCAGGATCGTCTGGTAGCCGGTGGCGATAAAATGCAGCAAGGCGAGCGCGAGCGCCTGGAGCTTGAATTCAAGCAAAAGGCCCGCGACTACCAGTTCCAATCCAAGGAACTGAACGAAGCCAAGGCTGTTGCCGACCGTGAAATGCTCAAGCAGCTCAAGCCAAAACTCGACAGCGCTGTGGAAGAAGTCATCAAGAAAGGTGCCTTTGACCTGGTGTTCGAGCGTGGCGCAGTGATCGACGTCAAGCCTCAATACGACATCACCCGTCAGGTGATCGAGCGCATGAACCAGCTGAAGTAAGCCATGATCGCGACTATCAAGCTCGGCGAGTTGGCCGAGTTCCTGGGGGCCACCTTGCGTGGCTCCCAGGAGAAGGAAATCACTGGGCTAGCCACCTTGCAGGAGGCTGGCCCAGCTCAGTTGAGCTTCCTCGCAAACCCTCAATACCGTAAATACCTCGTCGACAGCCAAGCCGCAGCCGTATTGCTCAAGGCTGCTGACGCCGAAGGGTTTGCCGGGGATGCGCTGGTGGTAGCTGATCCGTACCTGGCCTATGCGCAGGTGTCGCACCTGTTCGATCCGAAACCCAAGGCAGCCAGCGGTATTCACCCGTCGGCGGTGATCGCCGATGATGCCCAGGTTGATCCTGGCGCGAGCGTTGGCGCCTTTGCGGTGATCGAGAGTGGTGCGCGCATTGCGGCCGGTGTAACCGTTGGTGCGCATTGCTTTATTGGTGCGCGCTGTGAAATCGGTGCCGATGGCTGGCTGGCACCCCGCGTGACCCTGTACCACGATGTGCGTATCGGTGAGCGTGTGGTCATTCAGTCAGGTGCTGTGATCGGCGGGGAGGGCTTCGGTTTTGCCAACTCCAAAGGTATCTGGAACAAGATTGCCCAGGTCGGCGGCGTTTTGATCGGCGACGACGTGGAAATCGGTGTCAACACAGCTGTCGATCGCGGGGCCTTGGCCGATACCGTGATCGGCAACGGTGTGAAGCTCGACAACCAGATCCAGATTGCCCACAACGTGCAGATTGGCGATCACACCGCCATGGCGGCGTGCGTGGGGATTTCCGGCAGCACCAGGATCGGTAAGCATTGCATGCTTGCCGGTGGCGTCGGGCTGGTGGGGCATATCGATATTTGCGACAACGTTTTCATCACCGGCATGACCATGGTGACCCACTCGATTACCGAGCCGGGGGCCTATTCATCCGGTACCGCCATGCAGCCTGCGGCTGAATGGCGCAAGAGTGCAGCACGGTTGAGGCAGCTCGACGACATGGCTCGACGTCTCAAACAGCTGGAAAAGCGTGTTGGGGACGTGACCCCTGGCGGTAATGCTTCATCAGAAGGCTGATACCATTTCCATATCAAGTGTGCACAGCCGCTAGACTTGCCTCCTTGATTTGCTAGCGGGGCGTGCGTTTAGTCGCCCGCCCCCAATCTTTATTACAGGCTTCCCCCCGAAATGATGGACATCAACGAGATTCGCGAATACCTGCCTCACCGTTACCCGTTCCTGCTGGTGGACCGCGTAGTGGACCTCAATGTTGAGGAAAAGCGCATTCGTGCCTACAAGAATGTCAGCATCAACGAACCGTTCTTCAATGGTCACTTTCCCGCGCATCCCATCATGCCGGGCGTGTTGATCATCGAAGCGATGGCCCAGGCTGCCGGTATCCTTGGTTTCAAAATGCTTGACCTCAAGCCTGCCGACGGCACGCTTTACTATTTCGTGGGCTCCGACAAGTTGCGTTTCCGCAATCCGGTCACCCCGGGTGACCAGTTGATCCTGGAAGCCAAGTTCATCAGTTGCAAGCGCCAGATCTGGAAGTTCGAATGCCAGGCCTCGGTGGACGGCAAGCCGGTGTGCTCTGCCGAGATCATCTGTGCGGAACGCAAACTATGAGTTTGATTGACCCTCGCGCAATCATCGATCCGTCGGCCGTTCTGGCCGCCGACGTTGAGGTCGGCCCTTGGTCGATCATCGGCGCAGGTGTGGAAATCGGCGAGGGGACTGTCATCGGGCCGCACGTGATCCTCAAAGGTCCGACCCGCATTGGCAAACACAATCGCATCTACCAGTTTTCCTCGGTAGGCGAAGACACCCCGGACATGAAGTACAAGGGTGAAGAGACACGCTTGGTAATCGGTGATCACAACATCATCCGTGAAGGCGTGACCATTCACCGTGGCACCGTGCAGGATCGTGCCGAGACCACTCTGGGTGATCACAACCTGGTCATGGCTTATGCCCATATCGGCCACGACAGCGTGATCGGCAACCACTGCATCCTGGTCAACAACACGGCGTTGGCTGGCCATGTGCACGTTGACGACTGGGCGATCCTGTCTGGTTTCACCCTGGTGCATCAGTACTGCCATATCGGCGCCCACAGTTTTTCTGGCATGGGCACCGCCATTGGCAAGGACGTCCCTGCGTTCGTCACGGTGTTCGGCAACCCCGCCGAAGCCCGCAGCATGAACTTCGAAGGCATGCGCCGTCGTGGCTTCAGCGAAGAGGCCATCCATGCCCTGCGCCGTGCCTACAAGGTGGTTTACCGCCAGGGGCTGACGGTTGACCAGGCGTTGGCCCAACTGACCGAGCCGGCAGCGTTGTTCCCGGAAGTCGCGGTGTTCCGTGATTCGATCCAGGCATCGACCCGCGGCATCACCCGCTGATCATGGCCAATCTGCGTATTGCGCTGGTGGCCGGAGAAGCTTCCGGCGATATTCTGGGCGCAGGTCTTATGCGAGCCCTCAAGGCCCAGCATCCTGCGGTGGAGTTTATCGGCGTCGGTGGTCCGCTGATGCAGGCTGAAGGCCTTGTGTCCTACTTTCCCATGGAGCGCCTGTCGGTCATGGGGTTGGTGGAAGTGCTGGGTCGCCTGCGTGAGCTGTTGGCGCGCCGCAAGCTGCTGATTCAGACCCTGATCGAAGAAAAGCCCGACGTCTTCATCGGAATCGACGCGCCGGACTTCACCCTCAATATCGAACTCAAGTTGCGTCAGGCCGGGATCAAGACCGTGCATTACGTCAGCCCCTCCGTGTGGGCATGGCGACAGAAACGTGTGCTGAAGATCCGTGAAGGCTGTGACCTGATGTTGACCCTGCTGCCGTTCGAGGCCAGGTTCTACGAAGAACAGGGCGTGCCGGTGCGGTTTGTCGGGCATACCCTGGCGGACGACATCCCGTTACAGGCGGATCGTGCAGCGGCCCGCGCGCAGTTGGGCTTGCCCGATGGCCCGCTTGTCGCGTTGATGCCGGGCAGTCGGGGTGGCGAAGTCGGCCGGCTGGCCAGCGTGTTCTTCGATGCCGCCGAACGCCTGCAAGCCTTGAAGCCGGGTGTGCGTTTCGTATTGCCCTGTGCCAGCCCGCAGCGCCGTGCGCAGATCGAAACGCTGCTGGAAGGTCGCAACCTGCCGTTGACCCTGCTCGATGGCCAATCGCACCTGGCCCTGGCGGCCTGCGATGCGGTGCTGATTGCCTCAGGCACGGCCACCCTGGAAGCCTTGCTCTACAAGCGTCCGATGGTCGTGGCGTATCGCCTGGCGGCGCTGACCTTCTGGATTCTCAAGCGCATGGTCAAAAGTCCCTATATCTCTTTGCCCAACTTGCTGGCCCAACGCCTGTTGGTGCCGGAGTTGTTGCAGGACGATGCAACACCCGAGGCCTTGGCACAGACACTGCTGCCATTGATCGATGGCGGCGAAGAACAGACCCGAGGGTTTGATGAGATTCATCGCACCCTGCGCCGTGACGCATCGAACCAGGCGGCGGATGCCGTATTGACCTTGATCGGCCACAAACAGGAAGCTTTATGAGTACGCAAATGGGCCTGGATTTCAGCCTCGTTGCCCAAGCCGACGAACTGGTGGCCGGTGTTGACGAAGTAGGGCGCGGCCCCCTGTGCGGCGCTGTGGTCACGGCAGCGGTGATTCTTGACCCGAACCGTCCGATCCTCGGCCTGAATGATTCGAAGAAGCTCACCGAAGCGCGCCGCGAAAAGCTCTACGACGAGATCTGTGAGAAAGCCCTGAGCTGGCATATTGCCCGGGCCGAAGTCGAGGAAATCGATGAGTTGAACATCCTTCACGCCACCATGCTCGCCATGCAGCGTGCCGTTGAAGGCCTGCACATCACGCCCAAGCTCGCGATGATCGACGGCAACCGCTGCCCTAAACTGGCGATGGCGGCCGAGGCGGTGGTCAAGGGTGACAGCAAGGTCCCGGCCATCGCCGCGGCTTCGATCCTGGCCAAGGTCAGCCGTGACCGGGAAATGGCGGCGTTCGAGTTGATCTACCCTGGCTACGGCATCGGTGGGCATAAGGGCTATCCGACGCCCGTTCATCTGGAAGCCCTGGCCCGGCTCGGCCCCACGCCGATCCACCGCCGCTCGTTTGCCCCGGTACGCCTGGCTTACGAGGCGCGGGAGAGTCTCAGCGAGGTGTAGTCGCGAGGCTGATGTTTTTGCCAAGGCCCGGTACAATCCGGGCCTTGTTGTTTCCACGTATAAGACAGGATCACTATGCCGGCTTCATTCGTTCACCTGCGCCTGCACACTGAGTACTCCCTGGTCGACGGCCTGGTACGGATCAAACCCCTGGTCAAAACCCTGGTGGGCATGAACATGCCTGCGGTGGCGGTGACCGATCAGAACAACATGTGTTCCCTGGTCAAGTTCTACAAGAACGCCATGGGCGCCGGCATCAAGCCCATCTGCGGCGCCGACCTGTGGTTGTCCAATAAAGATCCGGATAACGCGCTTAGCCGCATCAGCCTGCTGGCGATGAACGGCGTCGGTTATCGCAACCTCACGGAACTGATTTCCCGCGGCTTTATCGATGGTCAGCGCAACGGTTCGATCATTATCGAGCGTGAATGGGTCGCCGAGGCCAGCGAAGGCCTGATCATGCTGTCGGCCGCTAAAGAGGGTGAGATTGGCCTTGCGCTGCTGGGCGGCAACCCCCAGGAAGCCGAAGTGCTGACCAAGGAGTGGATGCAGGTCTTCCCCGACCGTTTCTACCTCGAAGTGCAGCGCACTAATCGCCCCAATGATGAAGAGCACCTGCACGCCGCGGTAGCCCTGGCCGATAAGCTGGGCGCGCCACTGGTTGCTACCAACGATGTGCGCTTTATCAAGAAGGAAGATTTCGAAGCCCACGAAACTCGGGTGTGTATCGGCGAAGGCCGGGCCCTGGATGACCCGCGTCGCTCGAAAAACTACAGCGAAGAGCAATACCTCAAAAGCGCCGACGAGATGGCCGAGCTGTTCAGCGACCTGCCCGAGGCCCTGGAAAACTCCGTCGAGATTGCCAAGCGCTGCAACATTGAAGTGAAGCTGGGCAAGCACTTCCTGCCCAACTTTCCGATCCCCGATGGCATGACCATCGATGAGTATTTCCGCAAGGTGTCGTTCGATGGCCTGGAAGAGCGGCTCACCGTGCTGCTGCCCAAGGACACCACCGAGGACTATGAAGCCAAGCGCCAGGTGTATGTCGACCGGCTCAATTTCGAGCTGGATATCATCATCCAGATGGGGTTCCCCGGTTACTTCCTGATCGTAATGGACTTTATCCAGTGGGCTAAAAGCAACGGCGTGCCCGTCGGCCCTGGCCGTGGGTCGGGCGCCGGCTCGCTGGTGGCCTATGTACAGAAGATCACCGACCTCGACCCCCTGGAATATGACCTGCTGTTCGAACGGTTCCTCAACCCGGAACGGGTTTCCATGCCCGACTTCGACGTCGACTTCTGCATGGACGGTCGCGACCGTGTGATCGAATACGTGGCCGAGAAATATGGCCGCAATGCCGTCAGCCAGATCATCACCTTCGGTTCCATGGCCGCCAAAGCGGTTATCCGCGACGTGGCGCGAGTGCAGGGCAAGTCCTACGGCCTGGCCGACCGCCTGTCGAAGATGATCCCGTTCGAAGTCGGCATGACCCTGGAAAAGGCCTACGAGCAGGAAGAAATCCTGCGTGACTTCATCAAGATCGATGAAGAAGCCGCTGAAATCTGGGACATGGCCCGCAAGCTCGAAGGCGTGGTGCGTAACGTCGGTAAACACGCGGGTGGCGTGGTAATTGCGCCGACCAAGCTCACTGACTTTTCGCCGATCTATTGCGACGAAGAGGGCGGCGGCCTGGTGACCCAGTTCGACAAGGACGACGTGGAGGCGGCTGGCCTGGTGAAGTTCGACTTCCTCGGCCTGCGGACGCTGACCATCATCGACTGGGCGCTCAAGACCATCAACCGCGAGCGCGCCAAGGTCGACGAAGAGCCGCTGGATATTGCGTTCATCCCACTGGACGACAAGCCGACGTACCAGTTGCTGCAAAAAGCTGAAACGACCGCAGTGTTCCAGCTTGAGTCGCGGGGCATGAAAGAGCTGATCAAAAAGCTCAAGCCCGACTGCCTGGAAGACTTGATCGCACTGGTGGCCCTGTTCCGTCCGGGCCCACTGCAATCGGGCATGGTTGACGACTTCATCAACCGTAAGCACGGCCGCGCCGAATTGGCGTACCCGCACTCCGACTATCAGTACGAAGGCCTCAAGCCCGTACTGGCGCCGACCTACGGCATCATCCTGTACCAGGAACAGGTGATGCAGATCGCCCAGGTCATGGCGGGCTACACCCTCGGCGGCGCGGACATGCTGCGTCGAGCCATGGGTAAAAAGAAACCCGAGGAAATGGCCAAGCAGCGCGGCGGTTTCATTGAAGGTTGCGCCACCAACAATATCGATGCCGACCTGGCCGGTAACATTTTCGACCTGGTGGAAAAATTCGCCGGTTATGGCTTCAACAAATCCCACTCCGCCGCCTACGGCCTGGTGTCGTACCAGACCGCGTGGCTGAAAGCCCACTACCCGGCGCCGTTCATGGCGGCGGTACTCTCGGCGGATATGCACAACACCGACAAGGTCGTGACCTTGATCGAGGAAGTGCGCACCATGAAGCTGCGCCTCGATGCACCGGACGTGAACGCCTCGGAGTTCAAGTTCACGGTGAACGACGAAGGCCGCATCATTTACGGCCTGGGCGCGATCAAGGGCGTGGGCGAAGGCCCGGTGGAGGCGATCACCGAAGCGCGTCAGGACGGGCCGTTCAAGGACCTGTTCGACTTCTGCGCACGGGTTGACCTCAAGCGTATCAACAAGCGAACCCTTGATGGCTTGATCCGCAGCGGCGCGCTGGACCGTCTTGGCCCGTACTTCCACGACGAGCCGAAAGCCTACCAGGCGAATATCGACCGCAACCGCGCGGTGCTGCTGACCGCCATGGAGGAAGCGATCAAGGCTGCCGAACAGACTGCCCGCACCCATGACAGCGGCCATGCCGACCTGTTTGGCGGGTTGTTCGTCGAAGAAGACGCGGACGTGTACGGCAACCACCGCAAGGCCAAGGAATTGACCCTCAAGGAACGTCTCAAGGGTGAAAAAGACACCTTGGGCCTTTACCTCACCGGTCACCCGATTGACGAATACGAAGGCGAGATCCGCCGTTTCGCCCGCCAGCGCATCATCGACCTGAAACCGGCGCGGGACACCCAAACCGTCGCGGGCATGATCATCGCCCTGCGGGTGATGAAAAATAAGAAGGGCGACAAGATGGGTTTCATCACCCTCGACGACCGTTCGGGTCGCATCGAGGCGTCGCTGTTTGCCGACGCCTTCCATTCGGCGCAATCGCTGCTGCAGACCGATGCCATGGTGGTGGTGGAGGGGGAGGTCAGCAACGATGACTTCTCCGGTGGCCTGCGCCTGCGTATCAAGCGGGTAATGAGCATGGAAGATGCACGTACCAACCTGGCTGAAAGCCTGCGTTTGAAGGTCAAGACCGAGGCGCTCAAGGGCGATCAGCTACGCTGGTTGGGCGACCTGCTCAAGCGCCACCGTGGCGCATGCCCGGTGACCATGGAGTACACCGGCAATGACGCCAAGGCCATGTTGCAGTTCGGCGAGACCTGGCGAATTGATCCTGCTGATGGCTTGATTCAAGCTTTGCGTGACCAGTTCGGCCGAGACAACGTCTTCCTCCAATACCGCTGACGGTCAGCACGTCTGACCTCGGCTGAACATTTAATCTCGACCTGAACGCGCCTCTCCCTTAAGGTAGGGCGCGAACAGACAACCGGCTGGCCAGGCACGCCCTGGCCGTCGACCCAAGACGGACGCTTATGAACCCGAATTTTCTTGATTTCGAACAGCCGATCGCTGACCTGCAAGCCAAGATCGAAGAGCTGCGCCTGGTCGGCAATGACAATTCGCTGAATATCGGCGATGAGATCGCCCGCCTGCAAGACAAGAGCAGCACCCTTACCGAAGACATCTTCGGCAAGCTGACCAGCTGGCAGATCGCGCGCCTGGCCCGCCACCCGCGCCGTCCATACACCCTGGACTACATTCAGCACATCTTCACCGAGTTCGACGAGCTGCATGGCGACCGCCATTTCTCCGACGACGCGGCCATCGTGGGCGGTATCGCTCGCCTGGACGACCAGCCAGTGATGGTGATCGGTCACCAGAAAGGCCGTGAAGTGCGCGAGAAAGTCCGCCGCAACTTTGGCATGCCGCGTCCGGAAGGCTACCGCAAGGCATGCCGCCTGATGGAAATGGCCGAACGTTTCAAAATGCCGATCCTGACCTTCATCGACACGCCGGGTGCCTACCCAGGTATCGACGCTGAAGAACGCAACCAGAGCGAAGCGATTGCCTGGAACCTGCGTGTCATGTCCCGCCTGAAGACCCCGATCATCGCCACCGTGATTGGTGAAGGTGGTTCCGGCGGTGCGCTGGCCATTGGCGTGTGCGACCAACTGAACATGTTGCAATATTCGACCTACGCGGTGATCTCCCCCGAAGGTTGTGCCTCGATCCTGTGGAAAACCGCAGAAAAGGCGCCGGACGCTGCTGAAGCCATGGGCATCACCGCCGATCGCCTCAAAGGCCTTGGCATCGTGGACAAAGTGATCGCCGAGCCACTGGGCGGCGCCCACCGCGACCCTGCTGCTGCCGCTGCGACCATCCGTGCCGAGTTGGGCTCGCAACTGGCGATGCTCAAGAAGCTGGATAACGAAGCACTGCTGGCCCGTCGTTACGAGCGCCTGATGAGCTACGGTCTCTAAAGTCGCAGCAAGACCAAGTGTGGGAGGGGGCTTGCCCCGATAGCTGGGTGTCAGTCAACCAATCGGGTGGCTGACCCACTGTTATCGGGGGCAAACCCCCTCCCACATTTGCTTTGTGTATGCTGGGTTATCGCATTACAGATCGATGGCGGTACTTTCCATGAAGCCCTGCTTAACCGCCAGACTACGGCACGCCTTGACCCCCTGGCGCAACGCCCCCGCCTTGCATGTCGCTTTCTCCGGCGGTCTTGATTCCACTGTCCTGCTCCACCTCCTCGCCAACACCGAACACCTCCCGCCGCTCAGCGCCGTTCATGTCCACCATGGCCTGCAGGCTGCTGCTGATGCCTGGCCAAGTCATTGCCAGTCAGTTTGTGACAGCCTGGGCGTGCCCTTGCGCGTCATGCACGTACAGGTCCAGCCAGGCGCGAGTCTTGAGCGTGCCGCCCGTGAGGCGCGTTACCAGGCGTTGGCCGAGGTGGTCGGGGCAGGGGAGGTCTTGCTCACGGGCCAGCATCGCGACGATCAGGCTGAGACTCTGCTGTTTCGCCTCTTGCGCGGGGCCGGGGTGCGCGGGTTGGCGGCGATACCGGTGCAGCGTCCATTGGCGGGGGGGCATCTGCTGCGCCCGTTACTGGATGTCTCCCGTGCGGAACTGGAGGCTTACGCCCACGAGCATCAATTGGAGTGGATCGAGGATCCATCCAATGCCGATCCACGGTTCTCCCGTAACTACCTGCGCCACCGAGTGTTCCCTGTCCTCACGGAACGCTGGCCCCAGGCTGTCTCAAGCCTGGCCCGTACCGCCGAGCACCTGAGCGACGCGCAGGGACTGCTTGATGAGCTGGCCCGCATGGACTTGCAGTTCGCGGATCGACCTTCGCCGTTGCCCTGGCTTCAGTTGCCATCCCTGGATTTGGCAGCACTGCGCAAGCTTTCCGATGCCCGCCAGCGCAACGCCCTGCGTCACTGGCTGGCTCCGCTCACCCGGTTGCCCGACAGTGATCACTGGGCCAGTTGGTATTCCTTACGTGATGCCAAGGCCGACGCACAGCCGCTATGGCGCTTGGCTGACGGCGAGTTGCACCGCTGTGGCGAGCGCATCTGGTGGTTGCCTGCGATCTGGTCGGAATTTTCCGACGCAACGGTGAGCTGGCCCGATCCGCAAAACCCACTAGAGTTACCCGGCAATGGCCTGCTGAGCATTATCGGCGAGGCGCCCGAAGGCCCGCTGGAGGTGCGTTATCGCCAGGGCGGTGAAATCGTCGAGGTGCCCGGCCGAGGTCGGCGTGACTTGAAGCGCCTGCTTAACGAAAGTGGCGTGCCGGGTTTCGTCCGTGGCAGATTGCCGCTGCTGTATCGGGGCGAGCAATTGCTGGGCGTGCCCAGCCTCATTGGACATTGGGCGGCACCCAGTCGAGGCTGGCAATTACATTGGATGCCACAGACCTGCGATCAAGGTTTGAGCTGATAGCGCCTTTCCGGTAGACTACGCTCCCTTCTTGATACAACTTCTGTGGATTCGCCTGAATCGCAGCAGTTGCCGATTACCAAGCAGTCTTTGCTGGGCGATTCCAAAAAATGTGTAGCGATCAACGTACTGGCAGTTTCACTGCTGGTCTGTCACAACGCGGCGGTTTTTTTGAAAGGTGCACTGTGATTAATGCAGGTGATCGGGGGCTTCGGCCTCTCTTCGCTTTCCCCGGCGGCTCGGACCGCTTTAACGCAGACTTCTAGGGTTTTTCATGACGCGCTACATATTCGTCACGGGCGGTGTTGTTTCTTCATTGGGGAAAGGCATTGCCTCCGCTTCATTGGCGGCCATCCTGGAGGCGCGGGGGCTTAAAGTCACCATGCTCAAGCTGGACCCGTACATCAACGTCGACCCGGGCACCATGAGCCCGTTCCAGCACGGTGAAGTGTTCGTCACACACGACGGCGCCGAGACTGACCTGGACCTGGGCCACTACGAGCGGTTCATCCGCACGACCATGACCCAGAACAACAACTTCACCACCGGCCGTGTCTACGAGCACGTGCTGCGCAAGGAGCGCCGTGGTGACTACCTGGGTGCAACCATCCAGGTGATCCCGCACATCACCGACGAAATCAAGCGCCGCATCATCAAGGGTGCAGGCGATGCCGACGTGGCGATGGTCGAGATCGGTGGCACCGTGGGTGACATCGAATCCCAACCGTTCCTCGAAGCCATCCGCCAGTTGCGTTTCGAAGTCGGCGCCAAGCGCGCGATGCTGATGCACCTGACCTTGGTGCCTTACATCGCCACCGCCGGCGAAACCAAGACCAAGCCAACCCAGCACTCGGTCAAGGAACTGCGTTCCATCGGCCTTCAGCCGGACGTGCTGGTGTGCCGCTCCGATCACCCGATCGATATTTCCTCGCGTCGCAAGATCGCGCAGTTCACCAACGTCGAAGAACGTGCGGTGATTGCCCTGGAAGACGCCGACACCATCTACAAGATCCCGGGCATCCTGCACTCGCAAGGCCTGGACGATTTTGTGGTCGAGCGTTTCGGCCTGCAGTGCAATGGCGCGGACCTGTCCGAATGGGAAGCCGTGGTCGACGCCAAGCTCAATCCTGAGCATGAAGTCACCATCGCCATGGTCGGCAAGTACATGGAGCTGCTGGACGCGTACAAATCGCTGATCGAAGCGATGAGCCACGCCGGTATCAGCAACCGTACCAAGGTCAACCTGCGCTACATCGACTCCGAAGACATCGAGAATCAGGGCACTGCGCTGCTCGAAGGTGTTGACGCGATTCTTGTTCCCGGCGGTTTCGGCCTGCGTGGCGTGGAAGGCAAGATCACCGCAGTGCAGTACGCTCGTGAGAACAAGGTGCCGTACCTGGGTATCTGCCTGGGTATGCAAGTGGCCGTTATCGAGTTCGCCCGTAACGTGCTGGGCTGGAAAGACGCCAACTCCACCGAGTTCGACAGCAAGAGCGGTCACCCGGTCGTGGGCCTGATCACCGAGTGGGAAGACGCCACTGGCGCTGTTGAAACCCGTACCGAAAGCTCCGACCTGGGCGGCACCATGCGCCTTGGCGCGCAGGATTGCCTGCTTGAGCCGGGCTCGCTGGTTCACGATTGCTACGGCAAGGACGTGATCGTCGAGCGTCACCGTCACCGCTACGAGGTGAACAACAACCTGCTGCCACAGATCAAGGAAGCCGGCCTGAAAATCTCCGGTCGCTCCGGTGATGGCGCGCTGGTTGAAGTGGTCGAGGCACCGGATCATCCATGGTTCGTCGCTTGCCAGTTCCACCCAGAGTTCACCTCGACTCCACGCGACGGTCACCCGTTGTTCAGCGGTTTCGTCAAAGCTGCACTGACGCAACATCAGAAGAAGGCGTAAACCTGATGGCCCAGAAGATCATTCGCGTAGGCGACATCGAGATTGCCAACGACAAGCCCATGGTGCTGTTCGGCGGCATGAACGTGCTGGAAAGCCGTGACATGGCGATGCAGGTCTGTGAAGAGTACGTAAAGGTTACCCAGAAACTGGGTATCCCTTACGTGTTCAAGGCCAGCTTCGACAAGGCCAACCGTTCGTCCGTGACCTCCTATCGCGGCCCAGGCCTTGAAGAAGGCATGCGGATCTTCCAGGACATCAAGCAAGCCTTCGGTGTGCCGATCATCACCGACGTCCACGAGCCTGAACAGGCCGCCGTGGTCGCCGAAGTATGCGACATCATCCAGTTGCCGGCCTTCCTGTCGCGCCAGACCGATCTGGTCGTCGCGATGGCCAAGACCGGCGCAGTGATCAATATCAAGAAAGCCCAGTTCCTCGCGCCGCAGGAGATGAAACATATCCTGAACAAGTGCGTGGAAGCGGGTAACGACCAGTTGATCCTCTGCGAGCGCGGTTCGAGCTTCGGCTACAACAACCTCGTGGTGGACATGCTCGGTTTCGGCATCATGAAACAGTTCGAACACCCGGTGTTCTTCGACGTGACCCACGCGCTGCAAATGCCCGGTGGTCGCGCCGACTCCGCCGGTGGGCGTCGTGCCCAGGTACTGGACCTGGCCAAGGCCGGCATCAGCCAGTCCCTGGCTGGCCTGTTCCTGGAAGCCCACCCGGATCCGGACAACGCCAAATGCGACGGTCCATGTGCCTTGCGCCTGGACAAGCTGGAGCCATTCCTGGCCCAGCTCAAGCAGTTGGACGAACTGGTCAAGAGTTTTCCGACGGTAGAGACCGCGTAAGCGTCGTTTCTCCGGTAGACTTTCCCACGTTTTCTGTTCAGGCCCTCGGGCCTGAGCCTTGTCGCCTGCAAGCCTGCCCCGTTGTTCCACCCTTGCGGTCGGTCAAAAGTTTCCCTTCAGCTGCGTCGTTTTCGTCAACTTTGGAGTGTTTACAACAATGGCAAAAATCGTCGACATCAAAGGTCGTGAAGTTCTCGACTCCCGTGGCAACCCCACCGTCGAAGCCGACGTGCTTCTCGATAACGGCATCATCGGCAGCGCCTGCGCGCCGTCCGGTGCTTCCACCGGTTCGCGCGAAGCGCTGGAACTGCGTGATGGCGACAAGAGCCGTTACCTGGGCAAGGGTGTACTCAAGGCTGTAGCCAACATCAACGGCCCGATCCGTGACCTGTTGCTGGGCAAGGATCCGCTGGACCAGAAAGCCCTGGACCACGCGATGATCAAGCTCGACGGCACCGAAAACAAAGGTAGCCTGGGCGCCAACGCCATCCTCGCCGTGTCCCTGGCCGCTGCCAAGGCTGCTGCTCAGGACCAGGACCTGCCGCTGTACGCTCACATCGCCAACCTGAACGGTACGCCGGGTGTCTATTCGATGCCGGTGCCGATGATGAACATCATCAACGGTGGCGAGCACGCTGATAACAACGTCGACATCCAGGAATTCATGGTGCAGCCGGTTGGCGCCAAGACCTTCTCCGAAGGCCTGCGCATGGGCACCGAGATCTTCCATCACCTGAAAGCTGTCCTGAAGGCCCGTGGCCTGAGCACTGCCGTAGGCGACGAAGGTGGTTTCGCACCCAACCTGGCGTCCAACGAAGATGCACTGAAAGTGATCTCCGAAGCCGTGGCCAACGCTGGCTACACGCTGGGCACCGACGTGACCCTGGCCCTGGACTGCGCCGCCAGCGAATTCTATGAAGACGGCAAATACAACCTGTCCGGCGAAGGCCAGGTGTTCAACTCCGAAGGTTTTGCTGAGTACCTGAAGGGCCTGACCCAGCGCTATCCGATCATCTCGATCGAAGACGGCCTGGACGAGTCCGATTGGGACGGCTGGAAAATCCTCACCGACAAGATCGGCGAGAAAGTCCAACTGGTGGGCGACGACCTGTTCGTGACCAACACCAAGATCCTGAAGGAAGGCATCGATAAAAAGATCGCCAACTCGATCCTGATCAAGTTCAACCAGATCGGCACCCTGACCGAAACCCTGGAAGCCATCCAGATGGCCAAGGCTGCGGGCTACACCGCCGTAATCTCCCATCGCTCCGGCGAAACCGAAGATTCGACCATTGCCGACCTGGCCGTGGGTACCTCGGCGGGCCAGATCAAGACCGGTTCCCTGTGCCGTTCCGATCGCGTTTCCAAGTACAACCAATTGCTGCGTATCGAAGAGCAACTGGCGGGCAAAGCCAAGTACAACGGTCGCGGCGAGTTTCGCGGCTGATCTGTAAATGCTAAAAAGTCGGCGGATTGCGTCGGAAAGTTCACGAAAGTGAACATTTCGACGCTAATCTGATGGCTATCAAGCACAAGCCTGGTTCTTCCAGGCTTCGTGCTATCAGTTGCTTCAAAAGTTAGGCATGGCTGTCTTTTTTCACTGGATACCCGATATTCGATGCGCAGTCCCAATTGGTTGTTCCTCGTCTTGCTCTTGTTGCTGGCTGGCCTGCAGTACCGCCTGTGGGTGGGTAATGGCAGCTTTGCGCAGGTAAAAGACCTGACTGAGCAAATTGCGGCACAGCACGCCGAAAACGAGATCTTGCTGGAGCGCAACCGCGTCCTGGATGCTGAAGTGCTTGAGCTGAAAAAAGGCACGGAGACCGTTGAAGAGCGGGCTCGTCATGAACTGGGCATGGTCAAGGAGGGCGAAACCCTCTACCAGTTGGCCCAATGAGTAACAGTTTGCCGGCCTTCTGGGCCGTGATTCCTGCCGCGGGCGTCGGTGCCCGTATGGCTGCGGACCGTCCCAAGCAATATTTGCAACTGGGCGGGCGCACTATTCTTGAACACAGCCTTGGCTGTTTTCTCGACCACCCAGCGCTCAAGGGCCTGGTGGTCAGTCTTGCTTGTGATGACCCCTATTGGCCAAACCTGGCATGTGCCACTGACCCGCGTATCCAGCGTGCGGACGGTGGCGCCGAGCGCTCGGGTTCTGTGCTTAACGCGTTGCTGCAGCTCAATGCCCTCGGCGCCAGCGATGAGGATTGGGTGCTGGTGCATGATGCTGCCCGGCCTAATCTGAGTCGTGAGGACCTCGACAATTTATTGAGCGAACTGGCTGACGATCCCGTCGGCGGCCTTTTGGCTGTGCCGGCGCGCGATACCCTGAAGCGTGCCGACAAGCAGGGTCGGGTGGTGGAAACCGTGGATCGCAGTCTCATCTGGCAAGCCTACACGCCGCAGATGTTTCGCCTCGGCGCCTTGCACCGCGCATTGGCTGACAGCCTGGTGGCCGATGCGCTTATCACCGACGAAGCCTCGGCCATGGAGTGGTCCGGCCAGGCGCCGCGCCTGGTAGAAGGGCGTACGGACAATATCAAGGTGACCCGGCCGGAGGATCTTGAGTGGTTGCGGTTGCGGTGGGCGAATCGGCGGTAATCAGCGGAACCGCTATCGGGGCAAGCCCCCGATGAGGCCCGCCCAAGCAACACCCAGTCAACGACTGTACTCCGGCCTCCCGGCCAACCCCTCCTTCAAGAAATCCACCAGCTTCCTGACCTTCGGTGACAAATGCCGCTGTTGCGGATATAGCGCCCACACCGCCGTATTCGGCGGCTGATGCGCCTCAAGCAGCGACACCAGCGCGCCGCTGTGCAAGTGCTCCAGCACGTAATAGTCCGGCAACTGACACAACCCAACCCCCTGCAACGCCGCGTCCAGCACCGCCTGCCCACTGTTGCAGCGCCAGTTTCCCTGCACCCGCTGGGAGAATTCGCGCCCGTCCTGGGCCAGTTGCCAAATATCCGAACTGCCGATCAGGCAGTTGTGCCGACTCAATTCCGACAAGCTATGTGGCCGACCATACCGTGCCAAGTAGGACGGCGAGGCGCACAAGTACATGCGGCGCGGCGCGAGGCGGCTGGCGACCATTCGCGAATCCTGCAGGCGCCCCAGGCGAATCGCCAGGTCCAGGCCCTCATGCACGAGATCCAACTGGCGGTTGCTCAATTCGATATCCACCCGCAACTGAGGGTAAAGCCCCATGAATCGCGTCACCAACGGCACAATAAAACGTTCGCCGTAAGCCACGGCGCAGGTCATGCGCAGCATGCCTTTGGGTTCGCTGGCGAGGTCGCCTACCGCACGCAGGGCTTCTTCGCGACCGTCCTGCAAGCGTTGGCAGTGTTGCAGGAAAGTCTGGCCGGCTTCGGTCAGCGTCACCTTGCGCGTACTGCGATACAACAATCGTGTTTGCAGTCGCTCTTCCAGGCGGGCCACCTGCCGGCTGATATGGGATGAGGACACGCCCAGGCGCTCGGCCGCCGCCGTGAATTGGCTGCACTCGGCCACGGCGACAAATTCATCGATGCCTTCCCAGCGGTTTTCCAACATGGTGATTGTCCCTGTACAGCAATAAAGTTTTGCTTTTGCCTGGATTATTAATCAGTGGGGCATGTTTTACACTCGCCGTCTCAGTTTTAAACTCCCTGGAGAAACACCGGATGATCAAGTCCCGCGCCGCCGTCGCCTTCGAAGCCAAGAAACCCCTTGAGATTGTTGAGGTGGATGTCGCCATGCCCAAGGCTGGCGAAGTCCTGTTGCGCGTGGTGGCTTCCGGCGTATGCCACACCGACGCCTACACCCTGTCGGGCGCCGACCCGGAAGGTATCTTCCCGTCGATCCTCGGCCACGAAGGCGGTGCGGTGGTTGAAGCCATCGGCGAGGGCGTTACCTCGGTCGCCGTTGGTGACCATGTGATCCCGCTGTACACCCCGGAATGCGGCAAGTGCAAATTCTGCCTGTCGGGCAAGACCAACCTGTGCCAGGCCATCCGTTCTACCCAGGGCAAAGGCTTGATGCCGGATGGCACCACGCGCTTTTCCTACAAGGGCCAGCCAATTTTCCACTACATGGGCACCTCGACCTTCTCCGAGTACACCGTGTTGCCGGAAATCTCCGTGGCCAAGATTGCTAAAGACGCGCCGCTGGAAAAAGTCTGCCTGCTTGGTTGCGGCGTCACCACAGGCATCGGTGCGGTGCTCAACACTGCCAAGGTCAAACCGGGCGATACCGTGGCTATCTTCGGGCTGGGCGGCATCGGCCTGTCAGCGGTGATCGGCGCGGTCAAGGCCAAGGCCGGTCGCATCATTGCCATCGACATCAACCCGGCCAAGTTCGAAATCGCCAAGCAATTGGGCGCAACCGACTGCATCAACCCGAAAGACTACGACCGCCCGATCCAGGACGTGATTGTTGATTTGACCGACGGCGGCGTGGACTTTTCCTTCGAATGCATCGGCAACGTGCAACTGATGCGTGCCGCACTTGAGTGCTGCCATAAAGGCTGGGGCGAGTCGGTGATCATCGGTGTAGCCGGTGCTGGTCAGGAAATCGCTACCCGTCCGTTCCAGTTGGTGACCGGTCGCGTCTGGCGTGGTTCGGCGTTCGGTGGTGTGCGCGGTCGTACTGAATTGCCAAGCTACGTGGAAATGGCCCAGACCGGCGAGATCCCGCTGGACACCTTCATCACCCACACCATGGGCCTGGAAGACATCAACAAAGCGTTTGACCTGATGCATGAAGGCAAAAGCATTCGTACCGTCATCCACTTCTGAGGTCGGCCATGAGTCTGGAAAACCTGTCCTGCCAGAAGAGCTTCGGCGGCTGGCATAAACGCTACAAGCATCATTCCGACGTGCTCGATTGCGACATGACCTTCGCCGTTTACCTGCCGCCGCAAGCGGAGCAGGGCGGCAAGCTGCCGGTGCTGTATTGGCTGTCCGGGTTGACCTGCACCGACGAGAACTTCATGCAGAAGGCCGGCGCACAGCGCATGGCCGCCGAGCTGGGGTTGATCATCGTTGCGCCGGACACCAGCCCTCGCGGTCCCGGTGTGCCGGGTGATCCGGATAACGCCTGGGACTTCGGTCTGGGGGCCGGTTTCTATCTGAATGCCACGCAGGAACCGTGGGCCAGGCATTATCGGATGCATGACTACGTGGTGCAGGAATTGCCGGCGTTGGTTGAAGCGCATTTCCCTGCTTCGGATAAACGCGGTATCAGCGGCCACTCCATGGGCGGACACGGTGCGCTGGTGTGCGCGCTGCGCAACCCGGGGCGTTACCAGTCGGTGTCGGCGTTCTCGCCGATCAACAACCCGATGGATTGCCCGTGGGGCCAGAAAGCCTTCTCCCGTTACCTGGGCGAAGAGCGCTCGAAGTGGCGTGAATGGGATGCCTGCGTATTGATCAGCGAAGCCTCGCAAAAGCTGCCCTTGCTGGTGGACCAGGGCGATCGCGACGATTTCCTCGCGGTGCAGCTCAAGCCTGAAGCCCTGCGGCAAGCAGCCAAGGCGGCCAAGCATCCGCTGGAACTGCGCCTGCAACCTGGCTATGACCATAGCTATTTCTTCATCGCCAGCTTCATCGAAGACCATTTGCGACACCATGGCCGTGCTTTGCTCGGTTAATGTGAGGCAAAAGTAGGTAGAATCACGCCCTGAATTAAATCGGGGCGTTTTTTTTATGCGTATTGGCCACGGCTACGATGTGCACCGTTTCGCTGAAGGCGATTTCATCACCCTGGGCGGCGTGCGCATTGCGCACCACCATGGGCTGCTGGCTCATTCCGACGGCGACGTGGTGTTGCATGCCTTGAGCGATGCCTTGCTCGGCGCTGCGGCGTTGGGTGATATCGGCAAGCACTTTCCGGACACCGACCCCACCTTCAAGGGCGCGGACAGCCGGCTATTGCTGCGCCATGTGGTCGGCCTGATCCACGCCAAGGGCTGGAAGGTCGGTAACGTCGACAACACCATCGTCGCCCAGGCACCGAAGATGGCGCCCCATATCGAATCGATGCGCGCACTGATTGCCGCAGACCTGCAAATTGAATTGGATCAAGTCAACGTGAAAGCCACCACCACCGAAAAGCTCGGGTTTACCGGTCGTGAAGAGGGCATTGCGGTGCACTCCGTCGCCTTGTTGCTGCGCGCATGAATGATCTGGAATTGCTGGGCCCGCGTGCCTACGGCGAGGCTTTGGGCAGCGCGGTCCTGAAGGCCACGGCTGAAGATTTCCAGGTCGACGAAGTGCTGGATATCCCGCTGACCGGCGAGGGCGAGCACTTGTGGCTGTGGGTGGAAAAACGTGGCCTCAATACTGAGGAAGCTGCGCGCCGTATCGCCAAAGCTGCCGGCGTGCCGTTGCGCACCGTCAGTTATGCCGGGCTCAAGGACCGCCAGGCGCTGACCCGCCAGTGGTTCAGCGTGCAACTGCCGGGCAAGGCCGACCCCGACATGAGCGCTGCAGAAAACGACACCCTCAAGATTCTCAAAACCGCCCGCCACAAGCGCAAGCTGCAACGCGGCGCGCACGCGGCCAACGGGTTCACCTTGCGCCTGACCCAGCTGGCCGGCGATACCGCCGCCATCGATGCGCGTTTGCAGCTGATTGCGCAGCACGGCATTCCCAATTATTTCGGCACCCAGCGTTTTGGCCACAACGGTGGCAATGTGGTCGACGCCCGTGAGTGGGCCGCGCGCAAGGCCCTGCCAGAGCAGCGCAATGTGCGTTCGCGGTTGTTGTCTACGGCGCGCAGTTTCCTGTTCAACAAGGTCCTGGCAGCACGGGTCGCCGACGGTTCCTGGCAGCGTGCGCAAGTGGGTGATCTGCTGGCGTTTACTGACAGTCGCAGTTTTTTCCCGGCGGGAGAGGCTGAGTGCAGTGACCCGCGCCTGGCGATCCTGGACCTGCACCCCACCGGCCCGCAGTGGGGCGAAGGCGATTCGCCCGCGACCGGTGCCACCCATGAACTGGAGCAGGCGATCGCCGCCAGTGAAGCCGACCTGCGCGATTGGCTGGTGAATGCCGGCATGAGCCAGGAACGTCGCATTCTGCGACTGCCCATTGGCGGGTTGACGTGGCATTATCCCGGGCCTGACATTCTGCAATTGGAATTCGTCCTGCCGGCCGGATGCTTCGCCACTGTCTTGGTGCGCGAGCTTGTTGATCTGGTGCCGGTGGGGCAGACGGACAGCCCATGCGTATTCTGATATCAAACGATGACGGTGCCACCGCACCCGGCCTTGCCGCGCTCTATGCTGCGCTGCAGGATTACGCCGAGTGCGTGGTGGTTGCCCCCGACCAGGACAAGAGTGGTGCCAGCAGTTCGCTGACGCTCGACCGTCCCCTGCACCCGCAGGTTCTGGCCAATGGCTTTATCAGCGTCAACGGTACGCCCACCGACTGCGTGCACCTGGCCATCAACAGCCTGTTGGATCAAGAGCCGGACCTTGTGGTGTCGGGCATCAACCTCGGCGCCAACCTGGGCGACGACGTGCTGTATTCCGGCACCGTGGCGGCAGCGCTCGAAGGGCGCTTCCTGGGCCGTACCTCGTTCGCTTTTTCGTTTGCCTCGCGGCAACTGGACAACCTGCCCACCGCCGCCTATTTCGCACGCAAGCTGGTGGAGGCGCATGCCTCCCTGGACCTGCCGCCGCGTACAGTGCTCAACGTCAATATTCCCAATTTGCCCCTCGACCATATCCGTGGCATCCAACTGACGCGCCTGGGCCATCGCGCCCGTGCAGCAGCGCCGTTGAAAGTGGTCGACCCGCGCGGCAAGGAAGGCTATTGGATTGCAGCCGCCGGTGATGCCGAAGACGGGGGCGAGGGCACGGACTTTCATGCGGTGATGCAAGGTTATGTGTCGATTACCCCGTTGCAATTCGACCGAACCTTCAGCGATGCCTTCAGTGGTCTCGAAGGCTGGCTGGAGGGATTGCGCTGATGGCTCGTGAACAAGACGACCTGCTGCGTCGGGGCATCGGGATGACCTCCCAGCGCACCCGTGAGCGTTTGATCCAGCGCCTGTACGAAGAAGGGTTGTCCAACGCCCAGGTGTTGGAAGTGATCCGCCGTACGCCTCGCCATCTGTTTGTCGATGAGGCCCTGGCCCATCGCGCCTATGAAGATACGGCCTTGCCCATCGGGCATAACCAGACCATCTCCCAGCCCTACATGGTGGCGCGCATGAGCGAGCTGCTGCTGGCCGCAGGGCCGCTGGACAAGGTGCTGGAGATCGGCACCGGTTCCGGCTACCAGACCGCCGTGCTGTCGCAGCTGGTGGAGCGTGTGTTCTCGGTGGAGCGCATCAAGGTGCTTCAGGATCGTGCCAAGGAACGCCTGGTGGAACTGAACCTGCGCAACGTGGTGTTTCGCTGGGGGGATGGCTGGGAAGGCTGGCCGGCGCTGGCGCCTTACAACGGCATCATCGTCACCGCCGTGGCCACCGATGTTCCGCAAGCGCTGCTCGACCAGTTGGCCCCGGGCGGGCGCCTGGTCATACCGGTGGGCTCCGGCGAAGTGCAACAATTGATGCTTATTGTCCGTGAAGACGACGGTTTTTCCCGGCATGTATTGGGCGCCGTGCGCTTTGTTCCGTTACTCAACGGCCCGCTGGCTTGATGAATTTTCGCCGTCAGTGAATTCTGCGGATGGGGATGTGTCTTACGGCGGGGTCCATCAAGTCAACATGATGGCTTCATCGATTCAACACGTTGAATGATTCGTTTCAGTCGCGTGCCGGTAAAACTTCAATGCCCAGTTATACTTGCGACATATTTCAAGCCTGATACAGGCGTTCATGTTCAGCCACCATAAAGGGAGCGGCGGGTGAGTCTCACAGGTCTTGCGCAGCGTATGGGTAAAACAAGTTTTCAGCGACTGGTGCTTGGCCTTGTCTTCGGTTCCTTGTTGGTGGGCTGTTCCAGCTCGCCAAGCAGCGGTGCACGGGTCGTTGACCGTAATAATGCCGCACCGCAAAAGCCGACGGTAACTACCGGGCAATATGTGGTGCGCAAGGGCGACACGATGTTCTCGATCGCCTTCCGTTATGGGTGGGACTACAAAGCGCTTGCAGCCCGTAACAATATTCCTGTGCCCTACACGATACATCCGGGTCAGACGATTCGCTTCGATGGTCGCACCGGTTCCGCGCCTACGGCGGTTGTGACAAACACCGGATCTTCACCGTCGTCTTCGAGCAAAACCACCATCATTACTCGGCCTGCCGGCACTGCTGCGCCGACGGCTGCGAACAAGCCGACAGCCGCGCCGTTGCCGCCTGCCGGACCTGCGCCGACCGGTTGGGGATGGCCCTCAAACGGAGTGTTGATTGGAAAATTCTCTTCAAACGGTAGTTTGAATAAAGGCATTGATATCGCCGGGGATTTGGGACAGCCTGTTTTAGCTGCGTCTGATGGGACAGTGGTGTACGCCGGGAGTGGTTTACGGGGCTACGGCGAGCTGGTCATCATCAAACACAGTGATACCTACGTCAGTGCTTACGGTCATAACCGCAGGCTGTTGGTTCGGGAGGGGCAGCAAGTCAAAGTCGGACAGACAATTGCCGAAATGGGTTCAACGGGTACAGACCGGGTGAAACTGCACTTTGAGATTCGCCGTCAAGGGAAGCCTGTAGATCCGCTGCAATTCTTACCCCGTCGTTGATGTGTTGCCAGCCTGTTCCCTCACGTAGAAGGAACAGGCTCCAGCGTTGCCAAGGATAAAGGCGTCGCTTGAGCTTGAGGTCGAACTCACCAAAGGACTATAACAATGGCTCTCAGTAAAGAAGCGCCGGAGTTTGACATCGACGATGAGGTTCTCCTTATGGAGACCGGTATCGCTATGGAATCGATGTCGAATGAGGGACCTGCAACACCTTCAGTTCGCACCAAATCCAAAAACTCCTCCGCGTTAAAGCAACATAAATACATTGATTACACACGGGCGCTCGACGCGACCCAGCTGTACCTCAATGAAATCGGCTTTTCCCCCCTGCTGACCCCCGAAGAGGAAGTCCATTTTGCGCGGTTGTCGCAAAAGGGTGATCCGGCTGGGCGCAAGCGCATGATTGAAAGCAACCTGCGCCTGGTGGTGAAAATCGCCCGGCGCTACGTCAATCGTGGGCTGTCCCTGTTGGACCTGATCGAGGAGGGCAACCTGGGCCTGATCCGGGCAGTGGAGAAGTTCGACCCTGAGCGGGGCTTCCGCTTTTCAACCTATGCCACCTGGTGGATTCGCCAGACCATCGAACGGGCGATCATGAATCAGACCCGCACGATCCGGTTGCCGATCCATGTGGTCAAGGAGCTCAACGTCTACCTGCGGGCAGCGCGTGAGCTCACTCAAAAACTCGATCATGAACCCTCGCCCGAAGAAATCGCCAACCTGCTGGAAAAACCGGTAGGGGAGGTCAAGCGCATGCTGGGCCTTAACGAGCGCGTGTCTTCGGTCGATGTCTCGCTGGGTCCGGATTCGGATAAAACCCTGCTGGACACCCTGACGGATGATCGCCCTACAGATCCTTGCGAGCTGTTGCAGGACGTTGATCTGTCCCAAAGCATTGACCAGTGGTTGTCGGAGCTTACAGACAAGCAGCGTGAAGTGGTGATTCGCCGCTTCGGCCTGCGTGGTCATGAGAGCAGCACCCTGGAGGACGTAGGCCTGGAGATCGGCCTGACCCGTGAGCGGGTGCGGCAGATCCAGGTGGAAGGGCTCAAGCGCTTGCGTGAGATCCTGGAGAAGAATGGCTTGTCGAGTGAATCGCTGTTCCAATAAGCGGCGCAGCTTGATTGCTTGATTGCTTGAATGTGGGAGGGGGCTTGCCCCCGATAGCAGTGTCACAGTCGCCAGCTATATCGACTGATACATCGCAATCGGGGGCAAGTCCCCTCCCAAATTTTTTGTTCCAGGCATAAAAAAACCCCGCTTTTAAGGGCGGGGTTTTTTCGACTAAGTCAGTACAAGTTAGATAACTTGAACTTCTTCAGCTTGCATGCCTTTCTGACCGCGGGTAGCGATGAAAGAAACCTGTTGGCCTTCTTTCAGGCTTTTGAAGCCGTCGGATTGGATAGCTTTGAAGTGAACGAACAGGTCGTCACCGGATTGTGGAGTGATGAAGCCGAAGCCTTTTTCATCGTTGAACCACTTAACGGTACCAGTTTGGCGATTAGACATGGTGTATCTCCTTGGACAAAGTTAACTGCGACTCAGGAAAAGCCCTGGCCGAGACTGAGTGCAAAGAGCAGGAAAAATTCTTGGAGATGGTTGGATCGAAATTCAACATATCGTGTAGAGATTCTCAGTGACACAAGCAGCACAGTGGCGCCACCTTAACCCTTTTTCCGGAACGTGCCAATGGTATTTCCGAAGGTTTCTCTATTTTCGTGACTGGCGGTGGTATTTACCGGTACCGCTGGCGGCAATACGGCCCCCGGCCCTGCTGGCTGCGCCTTACAGCCAGCGGGGCATTCATCAAGAAAAGCCCGACGCCCTTTGAACCCCAACGCCGGCACCGGTAAGATGCCACACAGAATTTTTCCACCTCGCTATTCAGGACACCCGCCATGAGCATCAAATCGGACAAGTGGATTCGCCGCATGGCGCAAGAGCACGGCATGATCGAACCGTTCGTCGAGCGCCAGATTCGTGGTGAAGGCGACGACCGAGTGATCTCCTATGGCGTTTCCAGCTACGGCTACGATGTGCGCTGCGCCGATGAGTTCAAGGTGTTCACCAACATCAACTCGGCGATCGTCGACCCGAAGAACTTCGACGAAAAGAGCTTCGTCGACGTCAAGAGCGACGTGTGCATCATTCCGCCAAACTCTTTCGCCCTGGCGCGCACCGTGGAATTCTTCCGTATTCCCCGCGACGTGCTGACCATCTGCCTGGGTAAAAGCACCTACGCGCGCTGCGGCATTATCGTTAACGTGACGCCGCTTGAGCCTGAGTGGGAAGGTCACGTCACCCTGGAGTTCTCCAACACCACCACCCTGCCAGCCAAGATCTACGCCAATGAAGGCGTGGCGCAGATGCTGTTCTTGCAGTCTGACGAGGCCTGTGAAGTGTCCTACAAAGACCGCGCAGGCAAGTACCAAGGCCAGCGCGGCGTCACCTTGCCACGCGCTTGATCGAAAGGTCCTACGCGTAAAGGGAATTAGTCCGCAGAAAGTGACTCTATTGGGTGTACTGCCTCGGCGCGTGCAAAACGCGCCGGGCCACGCTTGAGGAGTACCTTATGAAGATCGACCCGCGAATCAGCGCAGAACTTGCCCGGCTTGAACCCAACCAGATTGGCGTTCTGGCCTGGTCCCTGATGGCCGATCCCGCTTATGCGGGCGGCATCCCCGGCCAACCCGAGCCGGATTACCCACAGCCTACCGAACCCGGTGAGCCGACCCTTCCCGATGAGCCGCCACCCGCACCGGTTGCCTGATACCTGCAAGCCCAGTCGGTGTTTCAGCCAACTGGCCAGACCTGGTGATCGCCAATCACAAAGAGTTGGTGATCATCGCCCTGATCTACTGCGTATCCGCCCGTAAATGCGCCAAACGCTGGCAACAGGCTGACGTGCCTGCCCAGCAGGAAGCACGGCAGGCGCAGGCTCTGCCGGCCCTTGCCGCGCAAGCGATACACCGGGTGCACATGCCCCGCCAGCACCAGGTGGCTGGCATGGGGATCCGGTTCGTGTTGCAGGGCGAAAGGTCCCATCAGCAGCGGCTCAGGCACCACCTCGATCCTCAAGTCAGCAGGTGGATCGCCCGCGCGTTTGTCGTGATTGCCGCGAATCAACGTCATCGCCAGGTCGCAATGCCGTGCTCGCCAGTCCCGCAGTGCGCTCAGTGTGCCGCTGGCGTGTGAGCCGGGACCGTGCAGGAAGTCGCCCAGAAAGATCACCTGCGCGCACGGCAGGGCGCTTAACAAGTGATCCAGACGCTGCAGGTTGTCGGTAGTAGTGCCCTGCGGCACTGGCTGCCCCAGGCTGCGATAGGCAGATGCCTTGCCAAAGTGCGCATCGGCAATCAACAAACACTGGCGCGCAGGCCAGTACACGGCTTTTTCCGCCAGCAACCACAGTTCTTCGCCGCCAAGCGTCACCGAGCAGTGCGTCATCGTTTCTCCGCTACTTTTTCCAAATCCTTGACCATCCGTGCAATGCGCTCCGAGAGCTTTTCCGAACTCATGCTTTCGCGCATCCGCTCCACCAGCAGCGGGAAGGCGAGGGGCGTAGGACGTTCGATCATATGCATGTCCAGTTTCAGCGCCGACAAGCGAAGCAAGGTCTCTTCCAGGCGGCGAATATCCAACTCGTCACGCAGGACTTCTTCCCCGGCCTGGGCCAGCAACAGGTTCTGCGGGTCATACTGCTTGAACACTTCAAAGAACAATCCGCTGGACGCCTGCACCTGGCGCGTACTTTTCGGCGCGCCGGGGTAGCCGGCAAACACCAGCCCGGCGATACGGGCGATTTCACGAAAGCGCCGCAAGGCCAGTTCCCCGGCATTCAGGCTGGCGGCGACGTCGCTCAGCAAATTGGCCGGGCTCAGCAGCGCCTCGCTCAGCCATACAGGCCAATCCACCGGCGTGGCGCTCAGTAACTCCAAGCCATAGTCATTGACGGCAATGGAGAAGGTCACTGCCTGTCCTTGGCTGACCCGCCAGGCGAGCAGGCTCGCCAGCCCCAGATGCACCTGGCGCCCGGCAAACGGGTACAGAAACAGGTGCCAACCTTCCCGCGACTTCAGCACTTCGGCCAACAGATGTTCCCGCGTCGGCAGGCCGGACCAGCGCAACTGCGTCTGTAGCAATGGTTGCACCGCCTGCATTTCCGGGCCTTCGAAGCGACCCTGCGCCGCCGCGTCAAAGCGCTCCACCACGGCCTGGGCCAGCTCATTGGAAAGGGGCATGCGCCCGCCATTCCAGCGCGGTACGGCGGCCTTTTTGGCGGTGCTGCGCCGCACGTAGGCGGTCATGTTTTCTACCCGCACCAGTTCCAGCAGGCGCCCGGCAAACAGAAACCCATCCCCAGGCTTGAGCCGTGCGATAAAACCTTCCTCGACGCTGCCCAGATTCTTGCCGCCGCCGCCCTTGCTCCAGAATTTCAACTGGATACTCGCGTCGCTGACAATGGTGCCCACACTCATGCGATGGCGTCGCGCCAAGCGGGCGTCGGGCACGCGCCAGATGCCCTGCTCGTCGGGCTCCACCCGGCGGTAATCCGGATAAGCGGTGAGCGACAGCCCGCCATGGCGCACAAACCCCAGCGCCCAGGCCCAATCCGCGTCCGTAAGATCGCGATACGCCCAGGCGCCGCGCACTTCCGCCAGCAATGCATCCGGCGTGAAGCCACCGCCCAGGGCCATGCTCACCACGTGTTGTACGAGTACATCCAGCGGTTTGCAGGGTGATTCGCGGGCCTCGATGCGCCGCCCTGCAATTGCATCCTGGGCCGCCGCCGCCTCGACCAGTTCAAGGCTATGGGTCGGCACCAGCGTCACCCTCGATGGCCGCCCCGGCGCATGGCCGGAGCGCCCGGCACGTTGCATCAGACGGGCGATGCCCTTGGCTGAGCCGATCTGCAACACCCGCTCCACCGGCAAAAAATCCACCCCCAGGTCCAGGCTGGAGGTGCAGACCACCGCCTTGAGCTGCCCGTCTTTCAGGGCGCGTTCTACCCAATCGCGGGTTTCCCGAGACAACGAACCATGGTGCAGGGCAATGACCCCGGCCCACTCCGGCCGCGCTTCCAGTAAGGCCTGGTACCAGATTTCCGACTGCGCCCGCGTATTGGTAAACACCAGGCAGCTGCTGCTGGCCTCCACCTCGGCGACCACCTGCGGCAACATCTTCAAGCCGATATGCCCGGCCCACGGGAAACGCTCGGTAACCAGTGGCAACAAGGTGTCGACTTTCAGCTGTTTGGCCGTTTGCCCTTGCACATTGATTCCGCCGCCTTGTGGGACCAATACCTCCAGCGCGTGGGGCTGATTACCCAAGGTCGCCGAAATGCCCCACACCATCAGGTCAGGGTGCCAGCGCCGCAGCCGCGCCAACGCCAATTGCAACTGTACGCCGCGCTTGTTGCCGATCAGCTCATGCCATTCATCCACCACCACCATGCGCAGGTGCGCGAGGCTCGCCTCACTGTCGGCGCGGGCGAGCATCAGGGTCAGGCTTTCCGGGGTGGTGATCAGTACGGTGGGTTGGCGCCGGGTTTGCCGGGCGCGCTCGCTGCTGCTGGTATCGCCCGTGCGCAGGCCGACGCTCCACGGAATCTGCAAGGTCGCCAGCGGCGCTTCGAGGGCGCGAGCCGTGTCGGCGGCCAGCGCACGCATCGGCGTGATCCACAGCACCGTCAGCGGTTCAGCAGGCGGTTTGCGTTTGCCCGTAGCAGGCGGTCGGGTGGTGGCGAAGCGATTGAGGGCGGCAAACCACAGTGCGTAGGTTTTACCCGCGCCAGTGCTGGCGTGCAGCAGCCCTGACCGGCCTTGCTTGACCGCTTGCCAAACCGCTTTCTGGAAGTCGAACGGCTTCCAGCCCTTGGCGGCGAACCATGTCTTGGCGAAGTCGTGGGGTTTTGCCATGCGGCGGCTGACGCTCTGGAAGGTCTATTCCCACAGACCCTCCAGGCACCGCAAAGGTTTACTTCAAATTGCCACTCAGGAATTGCTGCAAACGCTCGCTCTTCGGAGTGTCCAACACATCCTCAGGCGCGCCTTGCTCTTCGACCAGGCCCTTGTGCAGGAACAGCACCTGGCTCGATACCTTGCGCGCAAAGCTCATCTCATGGGTGACCATGATCATGGTGCGGCCTTCCTCGGCCAGGCCCTGGATCACCTTCAACACTTCGCCCACCAGCTCCGGGTCGAGCGCCGAGGTGGGTTCGTCAAACAGCATCACCTCCGGTTCCATGGCCAGCGCGCGGGCGATGGCCACCCGTTGCTGCTGGCCACCGGAGAGAAACGCCGGGTACTGGTCGGCCACCCGCGCTGGCAGGCCGACCTTGTCCAGATAGCGACGGGCGCGGTCCTCGGCGTCCTTTTTACTGCAACCCAGCACCCGGCGTGGCGCCATGGTGATGTTTTCCAGCACGCTCATGTGGCTCCACAGGTTGAAGTGCTGGAACACCATCGCCAGCCGCGTGCGCAGGCGCTGCAATTCGGCGTCGTCGGCCACGCGCATGCCGTGGCGGTCGCTGACCATGCGGATCGGCTTACCGTCGAGGGTCATGGCGCCGTCGTTCGGGGTTTCCAGGAAGTTGATGCAGCGCAAAAAGGTGCTTTTGCCCGAGCCGCTGGCGCCGATCAGGCTGATCACGTCACCGGTCCTGGCCTTCAGCGAGACACCTTTGAGCACCTCATTGTCGCCATAGCTTTTATGCAGGCCTTCAACGGTCAATTTGTACATGGGGCGTGCATCCTCAAGGCGAAAGTAGGTAGCCGCTGCGGTAGGCCTCTGAGCCGGCGACATGGGCGATGACCATCCCGGCAGTGGCCATGCGGCGCAGCGAACGGGCGTAAAGCAGGCCTGCGTGATGGCAGTGCACAGGCGTTACGCGGTCGGTAATGGGGTCGATGATTTCAGCAATCAGTTGCCCGGCTTCCAAGTACTCACCGGGCAGGGCGCTGAACACCAGCAGGCCGCCCACAGGTGTCGCAACGGGCTCGACGCCGGCCAGTGGGGTGGCCGGGTAGGGCAGGTCGGGCAAGGGCGCCGCTTCGCCGCTGATGGCGCCGAAGTGAATCAGGTAGTCGATGATCGCTTGGCAATCGAGGCCCGCCAGGCCGTGGTTGACGTCGCCCTGGCCGCGCAGTTCGACCGTCACCGAAAAACTGCCCATGGGGATCGGGAAGCGTTCGGCAAACCGTTGCTGCAACTGCCACCAGACCAGGGTGAAACATTCATCGAACGACTGCCCGCCAGAGTCGGTTGCCAGTAAATTGGCTTCCGAGCCTAGATAACGCGCCAACGGCTCCACCTGCGGCCAGGCCTCAGGCGTGGTGTACAGGTGCGCCACGGCTTCGAAGTCGCAATGCAGGTCCAGCACCATGTCGGCGTCGCACGCCAGGCGTTGCAGCACCAGCCGTTGAGACTGCAATTGGGTGGCGGCGGTTTGCCCGGCGAGGGCGCTGCTCAATGCGGCGCGAATCAGTTCGACATTGCGTTGCGGATCATCCCCCAGCAGCGTCTCGACCTGGTTGCCCACCTCGTCACTGAGGTCGACAAACAGGCGATTGAAGTTCTGCCCGCTTTCCAGCTCGTAGCGGCCCAGGGGGATATCCATCAACACCTGTTCCAGGCCCACCGGGTTGGCGATGGGCACCACTACGATCTCGCTCGACAGCCGTCCGGCCGCCGCCAATTCGGCGAGGCGCACCTTCAGGTGCCAGGCGACCAACATGCCGGGCAGCTCATCGGCATGCAGCGACGCCTGGATGTAGACCTTGCCTGCGGCCTGCTGCGGGCCGAAGTGGAAACTGTGGATCTGCCGCGCCGTGCCTGGCACCGGCGCAATCAGTTCATGTCGCTGATGACGCATGAAGGCTCCTTAATGGCTTGGCCCGAGAAAGGCCAGCCAGCGACGTTCCGCCAGCCGAAACAGGCCGACCAGGGCAAAGGTCACGGCGAGGTAGATCAGCGCGGCAATGCCGAACGATTGAAAGGTCATGAAGGTCGCCGAGTTGGCATCCCGCGCGACTTTGAGAATGTCCGGGATCGTCGCGGTAAACGCCACGGTGGTCGAGTGCAGCATCAGGATCACTTCGTTGCTGTAGTACGGCAACGAGCGGCGCAGTGCGGACGGCATGATCACATAGGCGTAGAGCTTCCAGCCGCTGAGGCCGTAGGCCTTGGCCGCCTCGACTTCACCGTGGGCCATGCTGCGGATCGAGCCGGCGAAAATCTCCGTGGTGTAGGCGCAGGTGTTGAGGGCGAAGGCGAGGATGGTGCAGTTCATTGCATCGCGGAAAAACGCATCCAGCACCGGTTGGGCGCGTACGGCGGCGATGCTGTAGATGCCGGTGTAACAGATCAGCAACTGAATATAGAGCGGTGTACCGCGAAACAGGTAGGTGTAGAACTGCACCGGCCAGCGCACCCAGCGCTTGCGCGATACGCGAGCGATGGAGAGTGGGATCGACACCAGAAACCCGATCACCAAGGCGGCGCTGAGCAACCACATCGTCATGGCCAGGCCGGTGATGTGCTGGCCGTCGCTGTAGAGGAACGGGCGCCAGTATTCCTGCAAGAGTTCGATCATCGCACTGCCTCCCGGGAGCCTGCGGAGTAGCGACGTTCAAGACGGCGCAGGACAAAGTTGGAGACGCTGGTGATCACCAGGTAGATCAGCGCGGCCAGCACCAGGAAATAGAACAGCTGGTAAGTGCTTTTGCCCGCGTCCTGGGCCGCTTTGACCAAGTCCGCCAAGCCGATGATCGACACCAGCGCGGTGGCCTTGAGCATGACCATCCAGTTATTGCCGATGCCGGGCAGGGCAAAACGCATCATTTGCGGGAAGGTCACGTAGCGAAACCGCTGGCCGCGCTTGAGCCCATAGGCGGTGGCAGCTTCCAACTGGCCACGGGGCACGGCGAGTATCGCGCCGCGAAAGGTCTCGGTGAAGTAGGCACCGTAGATAAAGCCCAGGGTGATCACCCCGGCGCTGAATGGGTCGATCTCGATGTACTCCCATTCCATAAAGTCGGTCAGGCCGGTAAGCCAGGTTTGCAGGCTGTAGAAAATCAGCAGCATCAGCACCAGGTCAGGCACGCCACGGATCAGGGTGGTGTAGAGCTGGGCGGGAATGCGCAGGAAGGGCAGGCTGGAGAGTTTGGCGCTGGCGCCGAGCAGGCCGAGCAACACGCTGACGGCCAGGGACAGCACCGACAACTTGAGGGTCATCCAGGTGCCCTGCAGCAACAGCGGGCCGAAACCCTTCAAGCTGAACGCGCTCAGCCCGAGGGTTTGCAACAGATCTTCGAACATAAATCAGGACCTATGGCGATAAAAAAGCGCCCCTCCAGTGGAGGGGCGCCCCGGGCATTACTTGCCGCTGTACAGGTTCAGATCGCCAAAGTGTTTCTTCTGGATAGTGGCGTAGGTGCCATCATCGTGTAACGCTTTGATACCTTTATCCAAAAGTGCCTTGAGCTCAGTGTTACCTTTTTTGATACCGATCGCGGTTTTCGACGGCAGCAATGGGTCGTCAATGGCCGCGCTGACTTCGTAGCCGGCACCGGCTGGCGACTTCAGGAAGCCCAGTTCGGCTTGCAGCATGTCCTGCACGGACGCATCGAGACGGCCGGACGTCAGGTCCGCATAAACCTGGTCCTGGTTGGCGTAGGCCTTGGTGGTCACACCGGCCTTGTCCAGCACAGCCTTGGCGTAGGCCTCCTGGATGGTGCCTTGCTCGTAGCCCACGGATTTACCCTTGAGCGACTCAGGGGTAGAGAACCCAGCGCCTTTCTTGAACACCAGCGAGGTAGGACCGGAGAACAGTTCGTTGGAGAAGTCGATGGCCTTTTCACGCACCGGGGTCACGGTCATGGACGAGATCACGCCGTCGAACTTGTTGGCTTTCAGGCCTGGGATCATGCCGTCGAAGTCACTTTCGACCCATTTGCACTTGACCTTCAGCTCCGCACAGATGGCATTGCCCAGGTCGATATCGAAGCCCACCAGGCTGCCGTCGGCAGCTTTGGATTCGAATGGCGCGTAGGACGGATCGACACCAAAACGCAATTCCTTGTATTCCTTGGCCAGCGCGGTACCGGCGGCCATGCACAGAGCCAGTGCAGAAAGGGTCAGCAATGCTTTTTTCATTATGTAATCCCTGGAAACCAAGATAAGCGCTTGTGGCGCGTTTAGGACTGTTACTGAACGGTGTCAGACGGATCACAAGTAGCAATTTCTGCACCATAGTTCCGAATGAGCGTTTTAAAAGGTGGGATAAGGGAAATCTGAGTGTAGGAGATGCCCGAAAGTGGGCGCGGGAAAATGAGCGCACCATTTCGGGTCGCAAGGAAATTCAACGCGGGGATTTATGTCAGGCCAGGAGGTCCTGCAGGGTGGCAAGGTTGTCGGCCTCATCGACTGTCTTGTCCTGCCGCCAACGCAACATCCTGGGAAAGCGCACGGCAATCCCGCTCTTGTGGCGCTTGGACAGGGCAATCCCTTCAAACCCCAATTCGAACACCATGCTCGGCGTCACGCTGCTGACCGGGCCGAATTTTTCCACCGTGGTCTTGCGCACAATCGCGTCGACCTTGCGCATTTCCTCGTCGGTCAGCCCGGAATAGGCCTTGGCAAACGGCACGAGCGTGCGCTCGCTGCCGGGCGGGCCGTCCCACACGGCAAAGGTGTAGTCGCTGTATAAGCTGGCGCGTCGGCCATGCCCGCGCTGGGCGTAGATCAACACGGCGTCGACGCTGAACGGGTCGACTTTCCACTTCCACCACAGGCCCATATCCTTGGTGCGGCCCACGCCATACAGACCCTGGCGATTTTTGAGCATCATGCCTTCGACGCCGAGGCTGCGGGAGGCTTCGCGTTGTTGGGCAAGGTCTTGCCAGGTTGCACCCGTCAGCAGCGGTGAGGGCTGCAACACCGGTTGGTTGCACTGGGCAATCACCTGCTCCAGTTGTGCGCGGCGTTTGGCCTGGGTGTGGTTGCGCCAGTCGTCGCCCTGATGTTCCAGCAGGTCGTAGGCCAGGACTGCCACCGGCGCATCCTCCAGCACTTTTTTGCTCAGGGTCTTGCGGCCGATACGTTGTTGGAGCAGGGCGAAGGGTTGCACCGAGTCTTTCCACACGACGATTTCGCCGTCGATCACCGTGCCATCGGGCAGGCCACTCGCCAGGCTGTGGAGTTCGGGAAACCGTTCAGTCACCAACTCTTCGCCTCGGGACCAGATCCACAGGCGCCCGTCACGCTTGACCAACTGCGCACGAATGCCGTCCCACTTCCACTCCACCTGCCAGTCCGCTGGAGAGCCGAGCAGGGCATCGAATTGCTCCACTGGCTGCGACAACCCGTGAGCGAGAAAAAACGGATACGGCTGTCCGCCTCGTTGTGCATGTTCGTCGGACGATTCGGCGGCGATCAGCTTGAGGTAGCCCTCAGGTGTAGGGCGATTGGACAGATCGGTGTAGCCCACCAGCCGCTGGGCCACGCGTTTACTGTCCAGCCCGGCCATGGCCGCGAGGGCGCGGGTGACCAGCAGCTTGGACACGCCAACGCGGAAGCTGCCGGTGATCAATTTGATGCACACCATCAGGCTTGGTTGATCCAGTTGTGTCCATAACGCTGGCAGGCGTTCAGCCAAGTCCAGGGGCGAGAGCCCGCGCAGGGGCAGGAGTTTGTCTTCCAGCCACACGGCCAGGCCGTCTTCTGAGGTGTAGGTCGATTCCGGTAACAGCAGGGAAATCGTCTCGGCCAAGTCACCCACCGACTGGTAGCTCTCTTCGAACAGCCACGGCTCGATGCCGGACGCTTCGGTGGCCATGTCTCGCAGCAGGCGCGTCGGCACCAGTTGCCGAGGGCGTCCGCCGGACAGGAAATACACCGCCCATGCCGCATCCTCGGGCGGTGCTTGCAGGAAGTAGGCTTGCAGGGCCGCGAGCTTGGCGTTGCTGGAGGTGGTGGCGTCGAGGTTGGCGTACAGCTCGGCGAAGGCCCTCATGCGCTGGCCTCTTCTTCGTCATCACCGTATTCGGTGGTGAAGCCCTGGGCGTCCAGGCCTTTTTCCCGCAGGTGGCGCACCAATACGCCGACAGAACCGTGGGTCACCATCACCCGTTCTGCGCCGGTCTGTTCGATGGCCCACAACAGGCCCGGCCAATCGGCGTGGTCCGACAGTACAAAACCTCGGTCCACTCCGCGCCGCCGCCGTGTGCCGCGCAGGCGCATCCAGCCGCTGGCGAACGCGTCGCTGTAGTCGCCGAAGCGCTTGATCCAACTGCTGCCGCCGGCGGAGGGCGGGGCGATGATCAAGGCTTGGCGCAGCAGTGGGTCGGTCTTGGTGAAGTCCCCGGCGTAGAGCGTGTCGGGGATATAGATGCCGGCTTCGCGATACACGCGGTTCAGCGGTTCGACCGCGCCGTGGCTGAGGATCGGGCCGATGCTGGCGTCGATGCCATGTAGGATGCGCTGGGCTTTGCCGAAGGAATAGCAGTACAGCACGCTGGCTTTGCCAGCGGCGATATTGGCCTGCCACCAATCGTTGATCCCGGCAAAAATCTGCGCCTGGGGCTGCCAGCGGTAGATCGGCAGGCCAAAGGTGGATTCGGTGATAAAGGTGTGGCAACGCACCGGCTCGAAGGGCGCACAGGTGCCATCGGGCTCGACTTTGTAATCGCCGGACGCCACCCAGACTTCACCCCGGTATTCGAGGCGCACCTGAGCTGAACCGAGTACATGCCCGGCGGGATGGAAACTCAAGGTCACACCGTGGTGCAGCAGTTGCTCGCCATAGGCCAGGGTTTGCAGGTTGATGTCCTGGCCCAGACGCGAGCGCAGGATACCTTCGCCGGGTGCGGCGGCCAGATAATGCTGATTGCCGGTGCGGGCATGGTCGCCGTGGGCGTGGGTGATGACGGCGCGTTCCACCGGGCGCCAGGGGTCGATGTAGAAATCGCCAAAGGGGCAGTAGAGACCTTCGGGGCGGGCGATGACAAGATCCATGGACGCGTGCCGGGGGCGATGGGCTTATCAGGTAGGAGGAGAATGAGCCTGGAGAAGTTCTATCTAAATGTAGAGAGCCAAAATGTGGGAGGGGGCTTGCCCCCGATGGCAGTGGTTCAGTCAACTTATCAGTGACTGACAGACTGCTATCGGGGGCAAGCCCCCTCCCACATTTGGACCACATACATTCAGTTACTTGCCTGGTGTCAGGGTCAGCCGAGCTTTCCCATAGACCTTCTCGAAGTTCTGCGGCTGCATCGGGAAGCTCAGGTATTGCGCCTTGAGCGACGGGTCGATGCCATTGGCGTAGTTCGGGCTGGCCGGGTTGCCGGATTGGCCGATACCGCCCTGGCCCATCATCGGCTCCGCCTGGCCGAAGTCGACGATCATGCGCAGCGCAGGGACTTGGGTGGTATTGAAATCCTGGCCCCAGCTGTAGGGCGCGGGATTCAGGGTGTTGTGGTCGCCGCCGGACGCCAGCGGGCCACGGATGACTTGGCCTGCGGTGTTCTTCCAGGTGGTGCTGTGCAGCTTGCCCCACTGCCAGGCCTTGTGATCGGCGCCCAATTGGCTGTCGCCAGCGCTGATCGCGGCCGCGAGGCTGCGGGCGAGGATCGCCGGTTTGTCTTCTTTTTGCGGTGTGCGCACGTCGTCCCAGAACGGGCTGTCTTCGCGGCTCAGCAAGTGATCCGCCTGGGCGGCGTAGGACAGGTTGGCGTTGCTGACGAAGGCCTTCCAGCTGGCGCTGTCTTGCGGGCCGAGTTCGTCGAGGAAGATCTGCTTGGTGCTTTCCTGCAGGAACAGCTCATAGAGCGCCGCGTCGGCAGACGTCGCAACGAGGCGACCGTCAAAGGCCATCAGGCGTTTCAACGCTTCGCGCGCCTTGACCTGTTCGGCTGCGGGCAATCCATCAATCGCCTGCTTCAGCGGCTGGGCCATGCCTGGTGCCTGGAACATGCTCTTGAGCTTGGCGGCGAAGGTGGTGGTCTGGTCGTACTGCATGGCGATCATGCTGCGGCTGTCATGTTTGCCGGCATTGGCCAGTTGCGCCAGGCGCTCGCTGCGCTCCGGGGCATCCCAGGAGTTGGACAACTGCATGCCATAGCCACGCGGCGCGGTGCGCTGGTTGGCGGTACCGATCCAGCCTTGGGCCGGGTCCTGGTCATAGGGGTGCAGCATTGCGTCGGCGTAACCGTCCCAATCAAAGCGCGCATCCCAGCCCGGCGACGGTAGCAAACCTTCACCTTCGCGGCGGTTAGGGAAGCGGCCAGTAACCTGCCAGCCGATATTGGTGGCGTCGGCAAACACCATGTTCAACGCGATGGCGCGAATCTCGCGGGTTGCGTCCGAGGCCTTGCCGACGTTTTGCGCACGGGACAGGTCGAAAAACGCATCCAGGCTCTTGTCGTCTTTAAAGTCGGCTGTTTGCAACGCCAGGCCCAGACCGCTGGTGAGTGCCTGGCTGCTGTTGAGCAGGGCGCCGTGACGGGTTTCGTAGACAACTTCGCGAATTGAGCGCTGGCCCTTGACGAAGAAGGTCTCGTTGCGCACGCCGGCCGGCAGCCATTTGCCATTGTTCTCGTAGTACAACGCGTTGCCCTGGCGTCTGACTTTTTCCAGGAACAGGTCCTGTGTGTCGCCCTTGACCGTGCTCAGGCTCCACGCGACTTTGCCGTTGAACCCGGACAGCAGCGTCGGCAAGCCGGCAATCGAGGCGCCGACGGCCTGGTATTTCGGGGCGCGGATCTGCACGTAGCTCCAGGGCGACGGCGCTTGCGGTTGGGCGGCCAGGTCGTTGGCCAGCAGGCTTTTGCCACTGCGGCTGCGCTGCGGGCCGATGGCCCAGTTGCTCGACGTGGTCACGCCCAGGGCATTGAGGCTGCTCAGTTGCTGGGTCACGGTATCAAGCCCGGCCAGACCGGTGATCTGGCTGAAGTTCACGCCCTTGAGTTTCTCGGCCTCGGCCACTGGGATCGGCTCATCCGGCGCGCTTGGGGTGAGCCAGGCGAGTTTGTCGACGCCGACTTTTTGCGCCAGCACCAGGGAGGCGATTTCTTCCTGCAGGTTGGCCGACTCGCTGAAATTCAGCAGGCGGAACAACAGTGCCGAATCTTCCGGCTTCCAGTACTCGGGCTTGTAGCCGGTCTCGGCCAGGTCCGGCGGCAGCTTGTCGCGGTAGCGGTACAGGTAGGCGTTGACGCCACGGGCATACACTTCGAAGAACCGCTTGAGGCGCGGCGACGAGGCGCTGTACAGCTCGCCGGCGCTTTTTTTCAGGTTGACCGCACGCATGAAACGGTCGACATCCAACACCTCAGGGCCGGACATTTCCGCCAGGCGGCCCTGGGCCAGCAGGCGCAAGGTGACCATCTGGGTGATGCGGTCACTGGCGTGCACATAGCCGAGACTGAACAGCGCGTCGTGGAAGGTGTTGCTTTCGATCAGCGGCATGCCTTGGGCATTGCGACGCACCGACACGTTTTGTGCCAGGCCTTTGATCGGTTGCACGCCCGCAACGGGCGGCAGGGTGTCCTGGGTGCTCTGGAGCTGGCAACCGGCCAGGCTTAAAGCACTGGCCACTGCCGCGGCAACGCCGAACCGGGGAAGAAAATGTGAGAGGGCTGGCGAGGCCATGGCAAAGCTCCTGCGGGGGGTAGCGTCAGTAAAGGCGCTACGTTAGTGAGCGCGGCGAAGCGACGCAAGCAGGAGTTTTGGTTAAGCGTTAGATCTTGAGACTGGCTCGGGCCATGTGGGGCGTGGTTGCTCCCACATGGAGATTTTCAGTGTGGCTCAGGCCCCGTGGCACTTCTTAAATTTCTTCTCGCTGCCGCATGGGCAAGGATCGTTGCGGCCAACATCCTTCAACGCGTTGCGCACGGGTTCCTGGTGAGCGTGGCCGCAGTTCGGGCCGTGGACATGGCCGTGATCGTGGTCATGGTGACTGTGATCGTGGTCGTGATCGTGGTTGCAGTCAGGACCATGGACATGGGGTTGCTGAGTCATCGATGTCGCTCCGGAATAAAATCGCCGGGGATTATCACGCCATTGTGGGCGACCTGCACGTCATAACCGATGAATAATCCGGTTTTGAGCTCGCCTTCCAGGCGATAGGGCACGGGTTGGTCGGGTTTTTTCAACAATTGCACCACATCGCGTATCTGCGGCCAGAGGTTGGTGCGCACCGAGACTTTGAAAAAAGCGTGGCCTCGGGGCGGCACGGTGAGCCACTCGTTGGACTCGCCTTCGGTCAGCACAAAATCATCCAGGGTGACCTTGTAGACCAGGCCGCGCACGGTCAGGTCGGCGTCGTCGCGGTTGTCCACGCGAAAGTACAGTTTGAATTTCTGTTCCAGCAACTTGGCTCGCACCACTTCGACCTTGACCAGGGAAATGTGGGGCGGCGGTGAGTCGTCCTCGAACCACGACGCGCAGCCGCTCAGGCCGAAGGTTAACGCCAGCATCAAGCTGTAGATCCGGAGCATGGCGTGGGTCCTCGTGGGGTTAGAAGTAGCTGGAACAGCACTTCTTGAATTTTTGCCCGCTGCCGCACAGGCACGTGTCATTGCGTCCGGCCTTCACCTCAACCGTTGGGTCGATGAAGTACCAGCGCCCGTCATTCTGTACGAAAGAGGACTGTTCACGGTGGCTATGTTCGCCGGTGCTGTCGTGCCAGCGCGCGGTAAAGGTCACGAAGGCATGTTCGGGCTGGCCGCCGAACACTTCCGAGCTTTCCACCTCAAGGCCGAGCCAGGTGCTCTGGGCGCTCCAGGTGCTGATGGCGGCGCGGTCCAGACCTGCTTGTTGCGCTGGCAACGTGGTCGCTACCAGATAGTCGACCAGGCCCAGAACATAGGCGCTGTAGCGTGAGCGCATCAACGCGCTGGCGCACGGCGCCTGCTGGCCGGCGTGATAATGGCCGCAGCAGGCATCCAGCAGGTTGCCACTGCCGCAGGGGCAAATGGATGTATTCATTGGGTTACCACCAATACTTTCCAAAGTTTTCCGGGTTGGCCCAGAAGCGGGCGTTGAGCCAGTCCGGCACCTGTTTATAGTCAAGCAGATCGTAGGTAAACAGCGTCAACACCTGTTCATCGCGCTGGAAACGCTCGCCGGCCTGCAGGGCCAGGGAGAAAAAGTCAGTGTCTTTCCAGTCGCAGGCACCCAGGTCCACCAGTACCGCAATGCGGCTGGCGTTGAGGTTGCGAATACCGCCGAGCAGGGTCAGGCCCTGCGGTTTTGACAGGTGCTCCAGGCAATCGACCACCAATGCCAGGTCAAAGCGCTGCGCCGCCAGTTCTGCGGGCAACGGCCCAGGCGCCGCCACGGACACTTGGGTGTCGGGGTGCGCCTCCTTAAAGGCATCCAGCGCCGGGAACTGGCTGGCGCCCAACAGCAACAGGCGTTTGGGCTGGTGCAGATCGAGCAAAGCGGCCAGGGCTTGCTGGGGGGTACGGGCAGAAATACCAGCGGTCATCAGAGATCCTCACATCAGGACCGTAGAGACTAGCGCGGCTGAGCGTGCTGGCCTAGAGCGAGAGGCTGCGAAAAATCCTCCAGGGGCGGTGATCCTCGCTTAAACCATGGCCTTCTCAAGTTTTTTGAACCTTCACTGGCAAATCGCCGGTAGAAGTCGTTACTGTGCGTCCAAAGAAAAATTTGAAAACACTCAGGAGCCCCATGATGCGTAAGGTTTTTCTGTTGGCCCTGCTGGTCAGCCCCGTTGCCCTGGCCCAGAGCGTCAGTGTCGAAACCAACTCGTTGATGCGCCTGCCCAGCAGCACCAGCGTGTTGCAACTGGAGCGCCTGGAGGTCGCCGATTACGGCACGTTGCTGATCCCGGCGACCATCAGCCAGGTCAACGTCGATGAGCTGCATCTGGGTCGTGACGCACGCATCGCTATTGTCCCCGGTGCTGTCGGGCTGCAATTGCAGGTGGGTCGTGCGCAACTGGAGCATGGCAGCCAGATCACCTCGCGCGGCGCGCCTGGCACTCATGAAAAACCGGCCAAGGCCGGACGAGACCTGACCTTGCGCATCAACTCGCTGACGGCTGAAGAGCTGTCGGTAGATGCCCGTGGCGGCGCCGGCGCCCAAGGGTATGCCGGGCTTGATGGCGCCAACGGCGTGGACCCTGGCTGCACCTGGGGCTCGGCAGGACGCGGTTTTAATGGGGATAACGGCGGTGATGGCCTGCCAGGTGGCGCGGGCGCACAGGTACGCGTGGAGTTGCCGAAGGACTTCCCGGCTGAACACATCAAGGTCTGGGTGGACGGCGGCGCCGGTGGGTTGGCCGGTGTAGCAGGCAAACCCGGCAAGGGCGGCGAATCCAAAGGCTGCCTGGTGTACCGCGCCGATGGTGGCGAAAAAGGCCGGCCAGGGTTGGAAGGGCAGCCGGGGCCGGTTGGGCCGGCGGGGACTGTGACCATCCAGCGGCTTTGAGTCGAAAGGTCTGACGCTATCGGGGCAAGCCCCCTCCCACATTTGGAATGCATCTAACTGTGGGAGGGGGCTTGCCCCCGATGGCGATATAAGACTCGCCTCAGAACATCGGCCGAGCCGAAGCAATCGCCACCACCACTAGCCCCACAATCAGGTTGATCCCTACCAACTTGCGAATCTGCCCCAGCGCAGCCGCGCCCGCCGGCCAATCCTGCGCCGCCACTGCTGCCTTCAACTGCGGAAACTTCAACGCCTGGATGCGGATAAACAGCGCCGTCATCACCAGATACAAGCCCATCATCACCTGCACGTAACGGGGTGCAGTCTCAAACCCGCTGAAACGCAGGTGCAGCAGGCCGACACCGCTGATCGGCAAAATCAGCACCGCGACCCACACCCATACAAAAAAACGTTGAAACACATTCGCCCACAGCGTCAGCCGGGCAGGGCCCTCAAGTGCCGCCACAGCGGCGGGGCGCAGGATCATCCAGGCGAAAAACATACCGCCCACCCATACCAGGGCGGCCAATACATGCAGGGTGTAAGCGAGGCTAAACGCGGTCATTGTGGTACTCCGTTCTGCGCGGGATTAATTAGCGGGGTATGATAGCGGCCGATCCGAACCACTGAAAATTTATCCAGCGTTTTTTGCGCCCGACTATCCATGATCAGCACTGAACTCAAAACCACGATCCAGGGCGCCTACTCGCGTTTTCTCGAAGCCAAGAGCCTGAAACCGCGCTATGGCCAACGCCTGATGATCGCCGAAGTTGCCAAGGTCCTCGGGGATATCGACACCGACGACGAAGGTCGCCGCGAGGGTGACCCGGCGGTCGTGGCCGTCGAAGCCGGCACCGGTACCGGCAAGACCGTGGCCTACAGCCTGGCCGCGATCCCTACCGCCAAGGCCGCGGGCAAACGCCTGGTGATCGCCACCGCCACCGTCGCCCTGCAAGAGCAGATCGTCTACAAAGACCTGCCTGACCTGATGCGCAACAGCGGCCTGAACTTCACGTTCGCCCTGGCCAAGGGCCGCGGTCGCTACATGTGCCTGTCCAAGCTCGACGTGTTGTTGCAGGAAGGCCACGCGCAGACGGCCACGGCGTCGCTGTTCGAAGAAGAAGGCTTCAAGATTGAGGTTGATGAAGTCAGCCAGAAGCTGTTTACCAGCATGATCGAGAAACTCGCCGGCAATAAATGGGACGGCGACCGCGACAGCTGGCCCACCGCCCTGGAAGACGCCGACTGGGCGCGCCTGACCACCGACCATAGCCAGTGCACCAACCGCCATTGCCCGAACTTCGGCCAATGCGCCTTCTACAAGGCACGCGAGGGCATGGGCAAGGTCGACGTAATCGTCACCAACCACGACATGGTCCTGGCCGACCTGGCCCTGGGCGGCGGCGCTGTGTTGCCGGACCCCCGCGACACGCTCTATGTGTTCGACGAAGGGCATCACCTGCCCGACAAGGCCATCGGCCACTTCGCCCACTACACGCGCCTGCGCTCCACCGCCGACTGGTTGGAGTCCACCGCGAAGAACCTCACCAAATTGCTGGCCCAGCACCCGTTGCCCGGTGACCTGGGCAAGCTGATCGAGCAGGTGCCAGAGCTGGCGCGGGAGATCAAGACCCAGCAGCAGTTCATGTTCAGCGCCTGCGAGCAGGTTGCCGACTTCAAGCCCGGCGAAGATGTGGAAGGCCGTGAACGTCCTCGACACCGCTTTGTCGGCGGGATGATCCCCGAGCATATGCGCGAAATGGGCATTGAGCTGAAGAAGGGCTTTTCACGCCTGACCGATCTGTTCACCCGTCTCACGGATTTGCTCAAGGAAGGCATGGATGGCGAGGTCAATATCGGCATCGCCAGTAACCAGGCCGAGGAGTGGTACCCGCTGTTCGGCAGCCTGTTGTCCCGTTCCCAGGGCAACTGGGAGCTGTGGACCGCGTTTACCGTCGAAGACCCGGAAGACAACCCGCCCATGGCGCGTTGGCTGACCTTGTCGGAAAGCGGCGCGCTGTTTGATATCGAGGTCAACGCCAGCCCGATCCTTGCCGCCGAAATGCTGCGGCGCAACCTGTGGAACGTGGCCTACGGCTGCCTGGTGACCTCGGCCACGCTGACCGCCCTGGGCACTTTCGACCGCTTCCGCATGCGTGCCGGGCTGCCGAAAAAAGCCGTCACCGCCGTGGTGCCGAGCCCGTTCCACCACGCCGACGCCGGTGTGTTGCGGGTACCGGACCTCAAGGCCGATCCGCGTGACGCGCCGGCCCACACTGCGGCGATCATTCGTGACTTGCCGGGCCTGGTCGAAGGCTCCCGGGGCACGCTGGTGCTGTTCTCCTCGCGCAAGCAGATGCAGGACGTGTTCGACGGCCTCGACCGCGACTGGCGCAAGCAAGTGTTTATCCAGGGCAACCTGTCCAAGCAGGAAACCCTGAACAAGCACAAGGCGCGCGTCGATGGCGGCGACTCCAGCGTACTGTTCGGCCTGGCGAGCTTTGCCGAGGGTGTCGACTTGCCGGGCGCGTACTGCGAGCACGTGGTGATCGCCAAGATCCCGTTCTCGGTACCGGATGATCCGGTGGAGGCCGCGTTGGCCGAGTGGATCGAAGCCCGGGGCGGTAACCCGTTCATGGAAATCTCCGTGCCGGATGCTTCCCTGAAGCTGGTGCAGGCCTGCGGGCGCTTGCTGCGTACCGAAGAAGACCGGGGCACCATCACCTTGCTCGACCGTCGTTTGGTCACCCAGCGCTACGGTAAAGCTATCCTCAATGCTTTACCGCCGTTCCGGCGCGAAATTTCTTAAGCCACCGTGGGCGGATTCGCCCACTTCGTGGTCTATCTCATCAATGTCATCAGGCCATTCACCGGCCGTTTGGGAGAACCTTGCTCGTATGATTCGCACGCTGCCCGCCCTTTTTGCCCTGCTGTTCACTGCGCCCTTGATGGCCGCGCCTGCCGGGCAACAAACCCTGTTCAACTTCGTCCGGCCTGCCGATGTGGTCAAGGTGGCGACCCAGGACGCCAGCCTGCCGCAATACAACGCCGAGCAAACCCCTGAAGGTGAGGTGTTGCGCCGCATCACGTTCAACCCGGCTGCCGAACCCAGCCTGGTGCTCAGCCCGCAGACCGGCGTGTGGGATTGGTCGCCGTCCGGCGCCATGAGCCTGCGTATCCAGAGCGCCATGGACTGGGCGCTGACCCTCTACGTCAAGGTGCAGAGCAGTGACGGCAAGACCTTGGTCAGCCGCATCGACCTGCCGGCCGGCCCGGCCCAGACCCTGCTGATCCCGCTGCAAGCCAACACGCCACTGAGCCAGGGCATGAAGGCCGGCCCGCCGATGCCGATCACCGTGGACGGCCAACGCGTATTGCTGGCCGGCAGCGCGGGGGAAATCGACCGCAGCCAAGTGGTTTCGGTGACGCTGTCGATGATCAAGCCCAATGCGGCCCAAAGCATTCTGCTGGAGCGCTTTGGCGTGCAGGACAGTGAGCCGGTGTTGAAGGCTGCCTACAGCGAGCTGGTGGACACGTACGGGCAATCCACCCGTGCGCGCTGGCCGGAGAAAGTCAGCAGCGACGAGCAACTCAAGGCCGCCGCCGCCAAGGAGCAAGCCCAGCTCCAGGGTTGGCTGGCTGCGCGGGATAAATCCGCATTGGACCGGTTTGGCGGCTGGAACAAAGGCCCTGTATTCAAGGCCAGCGGTTTTTTCCACACCGAAAAGCGTGACGGCCGCTGGTATCTGGTGACGCCGGAGGGGCATCCGTTCTATTCCTTGGGCGTCAATACCGTGGCTGCCGACAACAGCCAGACCTATGTGGCGGGCCGCGAATGGATGTTCGCGGCGTTGCCCAAGGCCGGTGAACCTTTGGACAAGTATTACGGCAGCGGCGATAACCGCACTGGCAATGGCGCCGGTGAAGGTCGCAGCTTCGGTGCCGGGCGTTGGTACGATTTCTACGGTGCCAACCTGCAGCGCGCTTACGGCGGCGAAGGCTTCGACCAGAAGCGTTGGGTGACCCACACCCTTGATCGTCTGCAAGCCTGGGGTTTCAACACCGTTGGCAACTGGAGCGATGCAGAATTGGCCCGCGCCGACCGTGTGCCGTACACCTTGCCGCTGTCGATCGTCGGCGATTACGCCAGCATCAGCACCGGCACGGACTGGTGGGGCGGCATGCCCGATCCGTTCGACCCGCGCTTCGCCATGGCCACCGAGCGTGCCGTGGCCATCGCCGCCCGCGATCACCGTGACGACCCGTGGTTGATCGGCTTCTTTGCCGATAACGAACTGGCCTGGGCCGGGCCGGGTGATGATCCGAAATCCCGTTACGCCTTGGCCTACGGCACGCTGCGCATGACCACTGACGTTCCGGCCAAACGTGCGTTCCTCAAGCAACTTCGGGACAAGTACCGCAACGAAGATGGCCTGTCGAAAGCGTGGGGCATCGAATTGGCGGGTTGGGAGCTGATGGAAGACCCAGGTTTCGAGCCACCCATGCCAAACCCGGAGCACCCGGAAATCGAGGCGGACTTCAAATACTTCCAGAAAACCTTCGCCGATGCCTACTTCAAGACCATCTCCGATTCCCTCAAATGGCACGCGCCGAACCAGTTGCTGCTGGGCGGTCGTTATGCGGTGAGCACTCCGGAAGCTGTGGCGTCGTGCGCGCAGTATTGCGATGTGCTGAGTTTCAACATGTACACCCTCAAGCCCCAGGACGGTTACGACTTCGCCGCGTTGCGCGCGCTGGATAAACCGGTGCTGATCACTGAATTCAACTTTGGCTCTGCCGACCGTGGCCCGTTCTGGGGCGGTGTGACCCAGTTGGCCAGGGAAGAAGATCGCGCTGCGGCGTACGCCAACTTCCTCAAGCAGGCCATGGCCGAACCGTCGATTGTCGGCGTGCACTGGTTCCAGTACCTGGACCAGCCGGTGACCGGCCGCTTGCTGGACGGTGAAAACGGCCACTTCGGCCTGGTGGGCATCACCGACGTGCCTTACCAGGGGTTTGTCGACAGTGTGCGTAAAAGCAACCTGGCGACGGTAGAACAGCTCGGTAAGGAAGCAGAAAAGGCCAAGGCGGCCGGCGCGGTTCGTGAAGGCGAAGGCGGTAAATCTGGGCATGACGGCAAAAGCGCGGGGCAGGGCGCCGGGCATGCTGGTGGGCACGCCGGAAACGGTCACTGATTGAGGGCTGACGGGTTCACAAAAGCCACAAGGGCTGGAACAATGTCGGCCACTTTCCATGGTGTTTTTCGAGGCGGCTTACGTGCAGATTCAGGGTCATTACGAACTCCAGTTCGAAGCGGTACGTGAAGCGTTTGCCGCGCTGTTCGATGACCCGCAGGAGCGTGGTGCCGGGCTCTGCATCCAGATCGGCGGCGAAACCGTCGTCGACCTGTGGGCGGGCACGGCGGACAAGGACGGCGCCGAGGCCTGGCACAGCGACACCATCGTCAACCTGTTCTCCTGCACCAAGACCTTCACCGCCGTCACGGCCCTGCAACTGGTGGCCGAGGGCAAGTTGCAGTTGGACGCTCCCGTGGCCAGGTATTGGCCGGAATTTGCCGCTGCCGGCAAGGAAACCATCACGCTGCGCCAGTTGCTCTGCCATCAGGCCGGTTTGCCGGCGATCCGCGAAATGCTGCCCACCGAAGCGCTGTACGACTGGCAATTGATGGTAGACACCCTGGCTGCCGAAGCACCTTGGTGGACGCCAGGCCAGGGCCATGGCTACGAAGCGATTACCTACGGTTGGTTGGTCGGCGAATTGCTGCGTCGCGCCGATGGGCGTGGGCCGGGTGAGTCGATTGTGGCGCGGGTTGCAAGGCCGTTGGGCCTGGACTTTCATGTGGGCCTGGCAGACGCAGAGTTTTATCGTGTTGCCCATATTGCACGCAGCAAAGGCAATATGGGCGATGAGTCCGCGCAACGGTTACTGCAAGTAATGATGCGTGAGCCCACCGCCATGACTACACGGGCATTTGCCAACCCACCGTCTATTCTGACCAGTACTAATAAACCTGAATGGCGACGCATGCAGCAGCCCGCGGCTAATGGTCACGGTAATGCACGCAGTCTGGCGGGTTTTTACAGTGGGTTGTTGGACGGTAGTTTGTTGGAAGCCGACATGCTCGAAGAGTTGACCCGTGAACACAGTATCGGTTTGGATAAAACATTATTGACACAAACTCGTTTTGGCCTGGGCTGCATGTTGGATCAACCGCAGTTGCCCAACGCCACGTTTGGCCTGGGCCCGCGGGCTTTCGGGCACCCGGGCGCTGGCGGCTCGGTCGGTTTTGCCGATCCTGAGCATAATGTAGCGTTTGGTTTCGTGACTAATACATTGGGGCCTTATGTACTTATGGACCCCCGTGCACAGAAGTTGGTCGGAATATTGGCCGGTTGTCTGTAAACCCCTTGCTGTTTCACGTTTTTTTGTTACAAAGGCAACTATAAGAAGGCGCTGAACGAAATTTTGTAACTTTAAAGTTCTGTAAGCGTCTGTTTAACGGGTCATCCAGACCCCCGTTTCTTTTCTCATTTTGTGGATATCTCATGTTATCGAACAAGTCCTTGGCACTGGCGCTTTGCCTCACCATTACCGGCTGCGCACAAACTCCACAGAATGATGCCGAGGGTGGGCATTGGTGGTCATTTGGATCTGATAAGGCCGCTACCAAGGACGCAGTGACCCAAACCGACGCCAAGCCAGATGCCAAGCCTGCTGCTGGCGCCAAGCCTGCCGCACCTGTAGCGGCTGCTGCACCTGCACCCGTACCCGCATCTGCTCCGGCAGCCAAGGCTGACACTGGCTCCAGCTGGTGGCCGTTCTCCTCCAAAAGCGCCGACGAAAAAGCTGCCGATGCCAAGGCTGCAGACCTGAAAGCCGACCTCAAGGCCGCCACTCCGGCACCTGCCGCTGCGCCAGCCGTGGCCAAGACTGACAGCGAAACCCATTGGTGGTGGCCGTTCGAAAGCAAACCCAAGCCATTGTCCAAGGTCGACGTGACCAACGTGCCGATGCCTGATCCGAAAATCACCCAGGCCTGGTTGGACGACTATGAGCCGCGCCTGCGCGCCGCCATCAAGGACAGCAACCTGCAACTGGAACGTCGCGACAACGTGCTCGTCGTGATTGCCCCGGTTGATGGCTCCTACAACCCGAAACGTCCAGCCATGCTGCTGCCGGTTACCCTTGGCCCGTTCACACGTGTTGCCAAGGCTGTTGAAGCCGATCCCAAGACCGCCGTGCTGGTTCTTGGTCACGTAGACGCCACCGGCACCGCCCCGGCGAGCCAGGCGTTGAGCAAGGAACGCGCACAGTCGATCGCTTCGATTTTCAGCCTCAGCGGCTTGAAGCAGGATCGACTGATGCTGCGTGGCATGGGTGACCTGATGCCACGTGCCGCCAACGACAGCACCCAGGGCCGTGCGCTGAACCGTCGCATGGAAATTATGTTCACTCAGCGTACAACTATGTTGGCGCTGCTGAGCAAGTACAACTCGGGCAAGACGCCGCCTGTGGCTGAAATGGTTGCGGTACAGAACGTACCTGCACCGGCTCCTGCTGCCAAAGCACCGGCGAAAAAAGCCCCGGCCGCCAAGAAAGCTGCCGCCAAGCCAGCCGCTAAAAAGGCGCCGGCCAAGCCAGCGGCCAAGAAAGCGGCTCCGGCCAAAGCCAAGGCTGCTGCACCGGCGAACGACCAGGCCAAAAACTGATCCGCTGAACCAGAAGGATAAAGCCGCATGACCCAGGCACTGGCCGATATGCGCCGTGACTACACACGGGACGGTTTGAGCGAGGCCCAGGCCCCGGACGAGCCGTTTGCGTTGTTCCACCAGTGGTTTGCCGACGCGGTGAAAACCGAGCAGCCACCGGTGGAAGCCAATGCCATGACCCTGGCAACGGTCGACCAGGACGGTCGCCCGCACTGCCGCATCCTATTGCTCAAGGGCCTGGATGCGCAGGGCTTTACCTTCTTCACCAACTATCAGAGCGCCAAGGGTCAACAGCTCGCGGCGCGACCGTTCGCAGCCATGACGTTTTTCTGGCCGACCCTTGAGCGCCAGGTGCGCATCGAAGGGCGGGTGGTCAAGGTCACGCCTGAGGAGTCGGACGCGTATTATCAGGTCCGGCCTTTGGGCAGCCGCCTGGGTGCCTGGGCCTCTCCGCAGAGCCAGGTCATTCGTGACCGTGCAGAACTGCAAGAGCTGCTCAAGGCCACCGAACAGCGTTTCAGCGATACCCAGCCCGACTGCCCCGAGCATTGGGGTGGCTACCGTCTGCTGCCGGAGCGTATCGAGTTCTGGCAAGGTCGCGCCAGCCGCCTGCATGACCGCCTGAATTACCGCCTGCAAGGGACCGAATGGGCCCGCGAGCGCCTGGCACCCTGAGCGGCACCTTTCGTCACCTCACCTGAATGTTGTTCGCAGCACCGACGTCTCTATGGGAGAGACTTCGGTCGCATGCGGCTGCCCGGCTACAATGATGAAACCGTCATGACATCTGTTGGCGCAAAAACTGAGCTACCGTTCGTCGAGTTTTCTGGTGTGTGCAGTCTGTACTCAGGCTGAATGAAAGCAGTTTTCTGTGGTGCTTGCCGTGACAGGCGCCAAGCCGCAGCGTCTAATGAACACCTGTCCTTTGGAGTTGATGCTATGCGTAAGTCCGTTTTACTGGTTGCCTGCTTTACCACCCTGTCGCTGCTGCTGGGTGGCTGCGCCTCAAGTTTGACCGGCGATTCGTATTCCCGTGATGAAGCGCGTCGTGTACAGACCGTGCGCATGGGCACCATCGAATCTCTGCGTCCGGTGAAAATCGAAGGCACCAAGACCCCAATCGGCGGCGCTGCCGGCGCAGTCATCGGCGGTGTTGGCGGCAGCGCCATCGGCGGCGGCCGTGGCAGCATTGTCACTGCGGTGATCGGTGCAGTCGCCGGCGGCCTGTTGGGTTCGGCCACCGAAGAAGGCCTGACCCGCACCCAAGGCGTGGAAATCACCGTTCGCGAAGACGACGGCAGCATGCGCGCCTACGTGCAGGCCGTGCAGGAGAATGAAATCTTCCGCATTGGCGACCGCGTGCGGATCATGACGGTGGATGGCACCAGCCGCGTTACCCGTTAAGCGGTAAGCAGCAGGCAAAGAAAAACCCCAGCCGGGTGACCGGTTGGGGTTTTTTGTGGGCGTTGTTCAAGGGGATCAGGCTTTCTTGCGACTCGCCATCGCCGTCACCATATACCCGATACATGCCGCCAATATCGACCCGGTCAGAATCCCCATGCGATCCTCGCCGGCAAACTCGCTGACGCCTGGTACAAACGCCAGGGAGCCGACAAACAGGCTCATGGTGAAGCCGATGCCGCACAGAATTGCCACACCAAAGACCTGGCCCCAGCTCGCACCACTTGGCAGTGCTGCGAGGCCGGTCTTGATGGCCAGCCAGGTGAGGCCGAACACACCGACGGTCTTGCCGATCAACAGGCCCGCGGCAATACCCATGGGCACGTGATGGGTGAAGCTTTCCAGGCTGACACCGGTGAGGGATACGCCGGCGTTGGCAAAGGCGAACAGCGGCAGGATGCCGTAAGCCACCCACGGGTGCAGGGCGTGTTCGAGGGTCAGCAGCGGTGAGGGTTCGGCGTTCTTGGTACGCATCGGGATGCAGAACGCCAGGGTCACGCCGGCCAGCGTGGCGTGCACGCCACTCTTGAGTACACAGACCCACAGGATCAGGCCGACGATCAGGTAGGCCCAGAGCTTGATCACGCCGAGGCGGTTCATCGCGATCAAGGCCACCAGGCACGCGCCTGCGCCTGCCAGCGCTGCGCCGGACAAATCGGCGGAATAGAACACAGCGATCACGATGATTGCACCGAGGTCATCGATGATGGCCAGTGTCATCAGGAACAGCTTCAGCGACACCGGCACGCGTTTGCCCAGCAGCGCCAACACGCCCAGGGCGAAGGCAATGTCGGTGGCCATCGGGATCGCCCAGCCCGAGAGGGCGCTCGGGAAGTCCTTGTTGATCGCCCAGTAGATCAGCGCCGGCACCACCATACCGCCGATGGCAGCAGCGCCGGGCAGTACCACTTGCGATGGCTTGGACAGATGGCCGTCAAGCAGCTCGCGCTTGACCTCCAGGCCGATCAACAAGAAGAACAGCGCCATCAGGCCATCGTTGATCCACAACAAGGCCGGCTTGTCGATTTTCAACGCGCCGATCTGCGCCACCACGGGCACGTCGAGAAATGCGCCGTACAGGTGCGACAACGGTGAGTTGTTGATGATCAGTGCCATGGCCGCAGCGGCGATCAACAACAGACCGCTGGCGGCTTCCAGCTGGAAGAAACGGGTGAAAGTGCTACGCAGAGCCAAGGGATGCTCTCCAATCCGGATTCAATAGGTGGGTACCCTAACCCGTACCGTTAGTTGTTAAAACAAAAGTTATATTCTTATTTGTTATAAGCAATGGACGGGTTCAGCGTTGCGTCAGGGGCCGGGAATTGTGTGTCCAATTGAGTCGTTACTGTATCTGTGTCGAGTGTAGGAAAGATCCTAATATTGGCCTGGAAATCCTTAGAGAAACCCACCATGAGTGACCATCGTCCCTGGGCTCGCGAAGCCATTCGTATCATCGAAGCAGACTTCCAGCGCAGCGCTGACACCCACCTGATCCCCTTGCCGCTGCCGGGGTTGCCCGGTATCGAGTTGTACTTCAAGGACGAGTCGAGCCATCCCACCGGCAGCCTGAAACACCGGCTGGCCCGCTCGCTGTTTCTGTATGCGCTGTGCAACGGCTGGCTCAAGCCCGGAGCACCGGTGATCGAGGCCTCCAGCGGTTCCACGGCGATCTCCGAAGCTTACTTCGCACGGCTGCTGGGCCTGCCGTTTATCGCGGTGATGCCCGCCACTACCTCCCAGGAAAAAATCGCGCAGATTGCTTTCTATGGCGGCAAGAGCCATTTGGTGCAGGATCCGACGCAGATTTACGCCGAATCCGAACGCCTTGCGCAGGAAAGTGGCGGCCACTTCATGGACCAGTTCACCTACGCCGAACGCGCTACTGACTGGCGCGCGAACAACAACATCGCCGAGTCGATCTTCCAGCAGATGCGCTTTGAGCAGCATCCCGAGCCGAGCTGGCTGATTTCCAGCCCCGGCACCGGCGGCACCACGGCGACACTGGGTCGCTATGTGCGCTATCGCCAGCACTGCACCCGTGTGCTGTGCGCCGATGCCGAGCGTTCGGTGTTTTTTGACTATTACCAGACGGGTGATGCCAGCCTGCGCCTCGATTGCGGTTCGCGCATCGAAGGCATTGGCCGGCCACGGGTCGAGGCGTCGTTTTTGCCGAAGGTGATCGATGCGATGGTCAAGGTCCCGGACGCGCTGTCACTGGCAGCCATGCATTACCTGGCCGAGCGGCTGGGTCGGCGAGTCGGTGGTTCCAGCGGGACCAACCTGGTGGGTGCACTGATGGCGGCGCAGCAGATGAAGGCTGCGGGGGAGTCGGGTTCTATCGTGGCGATCTTGTGCGACGGCGGGGAGCGATACGCCACGACCTATTACGACCAGGCATGGCTGGCAGGGCAGGGGTATGAGTTGGACGGGTTGATGGCGGCCGTTGCGGCCAGTGTGGAGCGGGGCGAACCGTTGCCGGCCAGCGTCTTGCGCGCAAATATCTGACCCGACGTTGACCCGAATGTGGAAGAGGGGCTTACCCCTCCCACATTCAATTTGCGCTGTTCTCAGGCCTGGATGCCGAGCATATCCCGCGCCAACGCTTCGGCGATCCGAATCCCATCAACGCCTGCCGACAGAATCCCACCGGCATAACCGGCGCCTTCGCCGGCCGGGAACAGACCCTTCACATTCAAGCTCTGCATCGATTCGTCACGGGTAATCCGCAGCGGCGATGAGGTGCGGGTTTCGATGCCGGTCAAGACGGCGTCGTGCAACGAGTAGCCCTTGATCTGCTTTTCAAAGGCTGGCAACGCTTCGCGGATAGCTTCAATAGCAAATTCCGGCAGCGCCAGTGCGAGATCGCCCAAGGACACGCCCGGTTTGTAGGACGGTTCCACACTGCCGATGGCGGTGGACGGCTTGCCGGCGATGAAATCACCCACCAGCTGCGCCGGCGCCTCGTAGGTGCTGCCGCCGAGGATGTAGGCGTGGGATTCCAGACGTTCCTGCAACTCGATACCTGCGAGTGGGCCACCTGGGTAATCCACTTCCGGCGTGATCCCCACCACGATGCCGGAGTTGGCATTGCGCTCGTTACGCGAGTACTGGCTCATGCCGTTGGTCACGACGCGGTTCGGCTCGGAGGTGGCTGCCACCACGGTGCCGCCGGGGCACATGCAGAAGCTGTAGACCGAGCGGCCATTCTTCGCGTGGTGCACCAGTTTGTAATCGGCGGCGCCCAGTTTCGGGTGCCCGGCGTATTTGCCCAGCCGCGCAGCGTCGATCAGCGACTGCGGGTGCTCAATGCGAAAGCCCACCGAGAACGGCTTGGCCTCCATGTACACGCCGCGGCCGTGGAGCATGCGGAAGGTGTCGCGGGCGCTGTGGCCCAGGGCCAGGATCACGTGCCTGGACAGGATCTGCTCGCCGCCATCCACCACCACGCCGTTCAGTTGGCCGTCTTCGATCAACACGTCCGTCACGCGTTGTTCAAAGCGCACTTCACCGCCAAGGGCGATGATCTGCTCGCGCATGTTTTCCACCACGCCGGTCAGGCGGAACGTACCGATATGCGGTTTGCTGACGTAGAGGATTTCTTCCGGCGCGCCGGCCTTGACGAATTCGTGCAGCACTTTGCGGCCGTGGAATTTCGGATCCTTGATCTGGCTATAGAGTTTGCCGTCGGAAAAGGTGCCGGCGCCGCCTTCACCAAACTGCACGTTGGACTCGGGGTTGAGCACGCTTTTGCGCCACAGGCCCCAGGTGTCCTTGGTGCGCTGGCGCACTTCCTTGCCGCGTTCGAGGATGATCGGCTTGAAGCCCATTTGCGCCAGCAGCAGCCCGGCGAAGATGCCGCACGGGCCAAAACCGACCACGATCGGCCGCTCAACCAAACCTTCGGGGGCATGGCCGACAACCTTGTAGCTGATGTCCGGCGCCGGGTTGACGTTGCGGTCATCGGCAAACTTGAGCAGGAGGGCGGCTTCACCCTTCACGTCCAGGTCGATGGTGTAAATGAAGCACAGCTCCGACGTCTTCTTACGGGCGTCGTAGCTGCGTTTGAACAGGGTGAAATCGAGCAGGTCATCACTGGCGATGCCCAGGCGCTGCAAGATGGCAGGCCGCAGGTCTTCTTCGGGATGGTCGATGGGCAGCTTGAGTTCGGTGATTCGTAACATGACAGGATCCGGTGTGCGGCGTTCGGTGAGGCCGGCGGTTTTGCAAACCGGCGATTATAAGCCCCAACCGTGGTTTCCCGTCATGCTAAAAAGTGCAGGATGCGATCAATCGTCCCGCGAACCACCGAAAGCCGCGCAGCCACGCTGGACTTGACCGTTGATCCGCAATTCGGCGGTCATGTGTTGCAGGCTGCCACTGACGCTGTCCACGCAGCGTTGCGGGGCCACCCACAGCTCGACGTGCTGGTTGTTGGCTTCGGTCATCAGGTTGAAGCGACCGTCACCGATCTGCTCCTCTACATACGGCACCGCCAGTGGCGGCTGGCCTTCGCGCTCAAGCACCATGCCCTTGGCGGTGACGTTCATCGCCCAGGCGGGCTTGTGGCCGTTGGCGCGCAGGGTCATGCGCTTGAAGTCCGGGTCGTCGCAGGCGGCGGTCGAGCGTTCTACGCGATAGAGTTGTTGCAGGTCCACACTGCCCTGAGTGCCGCTGGCAACGCCGGAGAACTTGCCGCGCAGGTCGGCAAACAATGCACCCTGCTGACCGGCCAGGGAGGCTGCTTCCTGCAGGATGCTGGTGCCACCGGTGTCGTTGATCACATAGTTGCGTTTGTCGTTGCACGGCTGGAACAAGAGTTTGCCACCGACGGCTGTGAGTTCACCCTGCATGCGGGTCAGCCCCGCGAGAGAGGGCTTCGCCGGCTCGCTTTCGAACATCTGGCAAGCGGCGAACAGGGGAAGCAAGGCAAACAGGGCGAGGTTACGGACGGCACGCATAAGGGGTCTCCAGACAAGTGCCGCCACGTTACGCAGGCTGGCGATGCATCACAAGCCCGGCCGCCAGCTTCAGCCATTTCTGACAGGCGTAGAATTCAGCCTACGATAAAGGTCTGGCCGGTCTGCAAGCCTTCCACGCTTTTTGCGTAGGCCAATGCCACATCAGCGCCCGGAACCGGTTTATAGCCACGGAAATACGGCGCGTAGCTGCCCATGGCTTCCACCAGTACCGTGGGGCTGACGGAGTTGATCCGCAGGCCCCGGGGCAATTCAATGGCAGCGGCCTTCACAAAGGCGTCGATTGCACCGTTGACCAATGCGGCCGAGGCGCCAGTACGAATCGGATCGCGGTTGAGAATGCCGCTGGTGAAGGTGAACGAGCCTGCGTCGTTGGCGTATTCACGGCCAATCAGCAGCAGGTTGACCTGGCCCATCAGCTTGTCACGCAGGCCCAGTTCAAAGTCGCTATCGCTCATGTCCCCCAGCGCCACAAAATTCACACTGCCAGCGGCACAGACCAGGGCGTCGAACTTGCCGGTCTGCTCGAACAGCGTGCGGATCGAGGCACTGTCGCTGATATCCACCTGGAAGTCGCCGCTGCTGCGGCCGATGCTGATCACGTCATGACGCTGCGCCAGTTCGGCCTTAATGGCTGAACCGACGGTGCCGCTGGCGCCAATCAATAGGATTTTCATGGTGCAGTTCCTCCAGGGGTAAGTGAAGGTTCAGTCTAGAGTGGCTTTTCAAGCGGATAAACGTGCTAATAGGCAACCTTTGGTTTTCAAATGGAAACAATCCATGAGCGAGATGGATGACCTGGCGGCCTTTGCCGTACTGATCGAAGCGGGCAGCTTTACCGTGGCGGCCGAACAGCTGGGCTGCAGCAAAGGCCAGTTGTCCAAGCGCATCTCCCAGTTGGAGGCGCAGTTTTCCGTTGTGTTGTTGCACCGCACCACACGCAAGCTCAGCCTGACGGCCGCTGGCGCGGCGTTGCTGCCGCAGGCCCAGGCATTGGTGGTGCAAGTAGAACGTGCGCGTCAGGCATTGGCGCGGCTCAAGGACGATCTGGCCGGGCCGGTGCGTATGACCGTTCCCGTTTCATTAGGCGAAACCTTCTTCGATGGCTTGTTGCTGGAGTTTTCCAGGCAGTACCCCCAGGTGCAGATCGAGCTTGAGCTCAACAACAGCTACCGAGACCTGGCGCGGGACGGTTTTGACTTGGGGGTGCGTTCGGGGTCGATCGAAAACGAGCGTCTGGTGGCCAAACCTTTGCTGGCCTGGCATGAGATGACCTGCGCCAGCCCCGCCTATCTGGAACAGCACGGCGAACCACTGACCCCGGCGGATCTTGCGGCGCACACCTGCTTGCTCAATAGCCACTACAGCGGTCGTGAGGAATGGCTGTATCACCAGCAGCACGAGTTGTTGCGGGTCAGGGTGAGTGGCACGTTCGCGTCCAACCACTACAACCTGTTGAAGAAGGCCGCGCTGGTCGGTGCCGGAATCGCCCGGCTGCCGTCCTACGTACTGCACTCGGAATTGGCTGACGGCCGATTGCGCTGGCTCCTGCGCGATTACCAGACGCGAAGCCTGCCGATGTACCTGGTTCACCCTTATCAAGGTGGCCTGCCCAGGCGTACCCAGGTACTGGCTGACTACTTGGTGGACTGGTTCAAGCGCAGCGGCGAGGCGCTGGATCGGCTTTAACGGGAGCGGCGGGCAATCAAGTGGTCGATGGAAAAACAGCCTGGACCCTTGGCAACCAACAGCAACAACAAGGCAAGCCAGGTGCCGTGGGTAGGGTAGGCGTCCGGGTACACGAACAGCTGAATAACCAACGTCATGCCGATCAAGGCCAGGGCCGAGAACCGCGTGGCGAACCCCACCAATATCAGCACCGGGAAAAAGTGCTCGGCAAACGCCGCCATGTGCGCGGCCACTTCCGGCGACAACAACGGCACGTGGTACTCACTGCGAAACAACGGCAATGTCGACGCGGCGAGTTTCGGTTCGCCCAGCTGGAACGTGCCGCTGATCAGGTCTATCGCGAAACCTTCGACCTTGGTTTGCCCGGATTTCCAGAACACGGCTGCAATGGAAAACCGCGCAATAAACGCGATCAGGCTGTAGGGGATTTTCTCGAAAAGCGCGATGGCCCGTCTGATGAGGCACGAAGGGGTGGTGTTCATGGCGATACCTTTTGTTCTGGGAGCAGGTGAGTGATGGCGTCGTGGTTGATCAGCAGTGACAGACATTGGTGCAGGTCAAATTCGGCGCAGGCTTCAAGGGCGTCTGCCACGGCCGTTTCCAATGCAGCGCCGTGGTTCAGGCTATTGATAAACGCGACCGAGCCGCCGTCGATGGCGAAGACCTTGACGCTCAGTCCGTGGCGCAGCACCAGTGCACTTTGTGCCTGCCAGGGATCAAGGCTGGCCAGGGCGCCCTCGGTCTGGTGCGCCGCCCAAACTGCGACCACGGCGTAGGCGCAGTTCAACGTGGCGAGGGATGGGTGCAGTTTCAGGCGTAATGCGCCCAGCGCCGTTTGGGCCTGCAGGTGTTGTAGTACGACCTGCTGATTCACCGACGGCGTATCCGCTGCGTGATAGGCACGAACCCGCAGGCGTTCCAAACGGGCCACATCGGCCAGGTAGGGCACGCTGGCGGCGGGTTCGAAACCCTGGATGAAGTCGGCAAATGTGCTGCCGTAGTCGCTCATCAACGGGCTGTCGGGTGGTGAAGCCTGGACGTAAACGCTGGCCATTGCGCGGAAAAAATCATCACCTACCAGGCGCACCGTTACGGGGTACGCCGTGGCCAGTGCATTGATCAGTGCACTGTGGACATTGTTGCGATACACCGTAAAACGACTGGCCGGGTCGGCGCCGTTACTGCTGAAAAGGCCGTCCGGGCAGGGCTGATCGGGCGCCAGCAAGGCGCTGGTGAATGCGTCGTGAAGGCTCATGGGCGGACCTTGGATAAATAACGTTCGGCCTGATGGGCTTCAGCGTGCAACACGTTGAAGGCAGGCACTTGGTTGTCACGCTCAATCAGGGTGGCGACCGGGCCCGTGCGTGTGAGCACCTGCTCGTAAAGCTGCCATACCCTGTTGTCGATGGGGGCACCGTGGTCATCTATCAGCAGGCGATCACCCAGGCTGTCGGTGTCTTCGGCAAAACCTGCCAGATGAATCTCGCCCACGGCGTGCAACGGCAGGGCGTCGATGTAGGCCAGCGGGTTGCGTTGGTGATTGATACATGACACGTAGACGTTGTTCACGTCCAACAGCAAGCCGCAGCCGGTACGGCGGATGATCTCGCTGATGAAGTCGGTCTCGTCCAGGGTGGAGCGCTCGAACTGCAGGTAGGTCGATGGATTCTCCAGCAACATCGGCCGCTTGAGGGCGCTCTGCACCTGATCGACGTGTTCGCAGACCCGGTTCAGGGTGCTGGCGTCGTAGGCCAGGGGCAGCAAGTCATTGAGAAACACCGGGCCGTGGCTGGACCAGGCCAGGTGTTCGGAAAAAGAGTGGGGTTGGTAGCGTTCGATCAGCGCCGCAAGCCGTGCCAGGTGCTCACGGTTGAGCGGGCCTTCGCCGCCGATGGACAGGCCCACGCCATGCAGCGACAGCGGGTACTGTTGGCGAATCAACCCTAGGTAATGATGGAAAGGGCCGCCGGCGACCATGTAGTTCTCGGCGTGCACTTCAAAAAAACCGATATCGGGAAGGGTCTGGAGCACCTCGTTGAAGTGCTCGCTCTTAAGCCCCAGCCCGGCCCTGGAAGGAAGGCCGGGTGCCTGAGCCGTTGAGACCTTGTGCAGAGTGGAAAGCGTCATCATCCGTACTCAGGCTATGCAGGGTTTCAGGACTTGGCGGTGAAGGCCGCTTCCTGGCCGAAGCCGGTCGGCGAGGTAGAGCTTGGGGTTTGGGTGCAGGTGCCGGCGGGGACCAGTTTCCAGGCGTTGGCCTGATCCTTGGTTTTCGACGTGCCCGCACAGGAAGTGCCCGCGCCTGCGGCGCAATCGTTTTTGCCGGCTTCTGCGACGCCGAAGCATTTCTGCATGTCGTCGGCGGCATGGGCGGTGGTGGTCAGGGCGGACAGGCTCAGGGCGGAACCCAGGGCCAGGATGAGGGCGGAGGCGGACAGTTTGGTGGTCATGGTGTATCTCCAGTAGTGGTCGTGTGGGCAGGCTTGAGTGCCTGCATGCACCACTAGAGAGGGGAGGGCTGAGTTCGTTACATGCGGATCGAAAATAATTATTCAGGGATCACGCGAAACAAATGTGGGAGGGGGCAAGCTCCCTCCCACATTTAGCTCCGGTTTATTCAGCAACCGTCTCTTAGCCGCCCAGGTACGCTTCCCGTACCTTCGGATCGGTCAGCAACTGCTCACCCGTGCCCTGCATCACCACCCGACCGTTTTCCAATACATAGGCGCGGTCGGCGATTTTCAGCGCCTGGTTGGCGTTCTGTTCCACCAAAAACACGGTCACACCGTCTTTGCGCAGCTGTTCGATGATGTCGAAAATCTGCTGGATGATGATCGGTGCCAGGCCCAGGGACGGTTCGTCCAGCAGCAGCAGCTTGGGCTTGCTCATCAGCGCCCGGCCGATGGCGAGCATTTGCTGCTCGCCGCCGGACATGGTGCCGCCGCGCTGGCTGAAGCGTTCCTTGAGCCTTGGAAACAGGTGCAGCACCTTGTCCATCTGCTCCTGGTAGTCGCCCTTGTCGGTGAAGAACCCGCCCATGGCGAGGTTCTCTTCGACGGTCAGGCGCGAGAACACGCGGCGGCCTTCTGGCACTACGGCGATGCTCTTGCGCATGATGTGCGACGACTCCTGGCCCACCAGCTCTTCACCCATGTAGCGGATGCTGCCGCTGTGGGCCTGGGGTGAACCGCACAAGGTCATCAGCAAGGTGGACTTGCCGGCGCCGTTGGCGCCGATCAGGGTCACGATTTCACCCTGGCGCACTTCCACATTGACGCTGTGCAGGGCCTGGATCTTGCCGTAGAAAGTGGAAACGTTTTCGAATTGCAGCATTTTACGCTTCCCCCAAATAGGCTTTGATCACTTCAGGATTGTCGCGGATCTGCTCCGGCGTCCCGTCGGCCAGCGGCGTGCCCTGGTTGATCACCACGATGTGGTCGGAAATGCTCATGACCAGTTTCATGTCGTGTTCGATCAACAGCACCGTGGCGTTGTTTTCCTCACGCAGCACGCCGATCAGCGCCTTGAGGTCTTCGGTTTCCCTGGGGTTCAGGCCGGCCGCTGGTTCGTCGAGCATGAGGATCCGCGGGCGGGTCATCATGCAGCGGGCGATTTCCAGGCGACGTTGCTGACCATAGGCCAGGGTGCCGGCAGGGCGGTTGGCGAACTCGGTCAAGTTGACCTTGTCCAGCCAGTACTCCGCATACTCCATGGCCTCGCGCTCGCTTTTGCGGAACGCCGGGGTCTTGAACAGGCCTGCAAAGAAGTTGGTGTTCAGGTGACGGTGTTGGGCGATCAACAGGTTCTCGACCGCCGTCATGTCCTTGAACAACCGCACGTTCTGGAAGGTACGCACCACGCCCTTGCGGGCGATCTCGTGGCCGGCCAAACCCTGGATCGGCTGACCGTCCAGCAGGATGCTGCCACCGCTCGGCTTGTAGAAGCCGGTGAGGCAGTTGAACACTGTGGTCTTGCCGGCGCCGTTGGGGCCGATCAATGCCACTACCTGTTTCTCCTTGACGGTCAGGGCCACGCCGTTGACCGCCAGCAAACCGCCAAAGCGCATGCTCAGATTTTCGACTTTCAGGATCTCGCGGCTCATTTGCGCAGCTCCATGTGTGGACGTTGCATGGGCAGCAGGCCTTGAGGGCGCCAGATCATCATCAGCACCATCATGGCGCCGAACATCAACATGCGGTATTCGCTGAACTCACGCATCATTTCCGGCAGCAGGATCATCACGATTGCCGCCAGGATCACGCCCAGTTGCGAGCCCATGCCACCCAGAACCACGATGGCGAGGATGATCGCCGATTCGATAAAGGTGAACGACTCCGGGGTGACCAGGCCTTGGCGCGCAGCAAAGAAGCTGCCGGCGAAACCGGCGAACGCGGCACCGAGGGTGAAGGCGGAGAGCTTGATGATGGTCGGGTTCAGGCCCAGGGCGCGGCAGGCGATCTCATCTTCGCGCAGCGCTTCCCATGCACGGCCAATCGGCATGCGCAGCAAGCGGTTGATCACGAACAGTGCTGCCAGCGCCAGCAACAGCGCAACCAGGTACAGGAACACCACTTTGCTCACCGGGTTGTAGGCAATCCCGAAGTACTCGTGGAAAGTCTGCATGCCCTCGGCGGCGGTGCGGTCGAACGACAGCCCGAAGAACGTTGGCTTGGGGATGCTGCTGATGCCGTTGGGGCCGCCGGTGATGTCCGTGAGGTTACGCAGGAACAGGCGGATGATTTCCCCGAAGCCCAACGTCACGATGGCCAGGTAGTCACCGCGCAGGCGCAGCACCGGGAAGCCCAGCAGGAAGCCGAACGTGGCCGCCGCCATGCCGGCCAGCGGCAGGCAGATCCAGAAACTCCAGCCCAGGTAGTGCGATAGCAGCGCGTAGGTGTAGGCACCCACGGCGTAGAAGCCCACATAGCCCAGATCGAGCAGGCCGGCGAGGCCCACCACGATGTTCAGGCCCAGGCCCAGCAGCACGTAGATCAGGATCAGGGTAGCGATATCCACCGCCCCGCGCGAGCCGAAGAACGGCCAGATCAACGCGGCCACGATCAGGCCGATGATGATGTAGCGCTGGGTGCGCGGCAGGGTCAGGAATTGGCTGACCTTGGGCGATACCAACGGGCCGCGGTTGCGCTTGAGCAAGGCACCGACCTGATCGCTGAACAGCACGCGCAGGAACATCAGCACCGAGCACAGGGCAATGATGGTCAGGGTCACGGGACCGGTGCCATGCACTTCCAGGTTGATGCCGACAATGCTCAGCTTGAGGCCGAGTACCGGAAAGGCCACGGCCCATACCAGCAAGGCGCTGAAAAACGCCGATTTAAGATATCTGCTCATACTTTCTCAACCTCCGGACGGCCCAGGATGCCGGTCGGACGGAACAACAGCACCAGAACCAACAGGCCGAACGCGACGACGTCCTTGTATTGGTCGCCGAAGATATCGGCACCAAACGCCTCGGCCACACCCAGCACCAGCCCGCCGAGCATCGCGCCCGGGATACTGCCGATGCCGCCCAATACCGCCGCGGTAAAGGCCTTGAGCCCTACCAGGAAACCGGCGTTGGGGTTGATCACGCCGTACTGCATGCTCAGCAGCACCGCCGCAACAGCGGCCAGCGCGGCACCGATCACGAAGGTCAGGGCGATGATGTTGTTGGTGTTGATGCCCAGCAGGTTGGCCATCTTGATGTCTTCGGCGCAGGCCCGGCAGGCGCGCCCCAGACGGGAGCGGGAGATGAACAGGGTCAAGCCCAGCATCGCCACCAGGGTGACGACGAAAACCAGGACCTGCATGTACGAAATCAGCACTTCTTGTGCGCCACCCGGGCCGAAGGAGAAGCTCCCCGGGATCAGGTTGGGAATGGACTTGTCCTTGGAGTCCTGGGACAGCAGTACGGTGTTCTGCAGGAAAATCGACATGCCGATGGCGGAAATCAGCGGGATCAGGCGGTTGCTGCCACGCAAGGGACGGTAGGCAACGCGCTCGATACTGTAGCCATAGGCACTGGTCACGATGATCGACGCGAGGAACGCAGCGGTCATCAACAGCGGCAGGGAGTGGATACCCATCATGGCCAGCCCGGCAAGGGCGATGAAGGCCACGTAGGAACCAATCATGTACACCTCGCCATGGGCGAAGTTGATCATTCCAATGATGCCGTAAACCATTGTGTAGCCAATGGCTATCAAGGCATAGGTGCTGCCAACGGTCATACCGTTAACCAGCGTTTGGAAAAAATGATAGATCTCAGGCATTACAGCGCTCCTAAAAACCCGATACGCATTTCACTGGTGGAGTCATGTTCCGGCCCTGTGCTGTGTTCTGCGAGCACATTTGCACAAAGCGTTTGCCAGCGAACCGCTGGTGACGGTTTTAAGATTTTCAGGTGAGCCAGCGCCCGGATCGCGGGTGACAGGCCCATAAACCTCGTAAAACAAAGCCCACTGCTCTCACAGTGGGCTTGTTGGACCAGTAACGCCTGGCTTACTGAGGGGAAACTTCGGTTTTTGGTTTGCCGAAGTGCCATTCGTAGACCACGAATTTGAAGTCCTTCAGGTCGCCCTTGGCGTCGAAGCTCAGCTCGCCGGTAGGGGTCTTGAAGGTGCCTGCGTGGATGGCAGCAGCCACTTTGGCGGTGTCATCGCTCTTCGCGGCGGCGATACCACCGGCGATCACTTCAACAGCCGAGTAGGCCGGGAACACGAACGGACCGGTTGGGTCCTGCTTGTTCTTGGTGAACTCTTCAACAATGGCCTTGTTGGCTGGATCGGTGTCGAAAGACTTCGGCAGGGTCACCAGCAGACCTTCGGAAGCGTTCTGGGCGATTTGCGAGATGGAGTCGTTGCCGACGCCTTCAGGGCCCATGAACTTGGCGTTCACGCCTTTTTCCTTGGCTTGGCGCAGGATCAGGCCCAGCTCAGGGTGGTAGCCACCGTAGTAGACGAAGTCGACGTTGGCTTGCTTGAGCTTCTGGATCAGCGAGCCGAAGTCCTTGTCGCCAGCGTTGATACCTTCGAAGAGGGCAACTTTCACGCCTTTCTTCTCGAGAGTCTGTTTAACGGCGGTGGCGATGCCTTCACCGTATTGCTGCTTGTCGTGGATGACTGCAACGACTTTTGGCTTCACGTGGTCGGCAATGTAGTTGCCGGCCGCCGGGCCTTGGGCGCTGTCCAGGCCGATGGTGCGGAACACCAGCTTATAGCCACGGGAAGTGATTTCCGGGCTGGTGGCCGCCGGGGTGATCATGATCACGCCTTCGTCTTCATAGATGTCGGACGCTGGCTGAGTGGAGCTGGAGCAGAGGTGACCGACCACGAACTTGACGCCGTCGTTGACCACTTTGTTGGCCACGGCCACGGCTTGTTTAGGATCGCAAGCGTCGTCGTATTCCTTGGCTTCAAGCATTTTGCCGTCGACGCCGCCTTTGGCGTTGATGTCGGCGATTGCCTGCTTGGCACCCATGAATTGCATGTCGCCGTATTGCGTTACAGGACCCGTCTTCGGACCGGCGATGCCGATCTTGATGGTGTCAGCTGCGAACGAATGGCCGGCAACCCCAGCCAGGACCATAGCGGCAAACAGTTTGGAAATCTGCTTAGTAGCCTTATTCATAGTGCTCCACTCTTACTGTTGTATTTTTTATAGTTCTAGCGGCCTTGTGAGCTGCAGAACCGGATCAGATATCTCGGATATCCCCCCGGCAGTGCCCTGGCAACTGTACCGGTACAGTGTAGAGCGCCGATTCATCGCTTGAAAAGCTGGCTGCTGGGGGCAAAAGCCGGGTGTGTCGCTTTAATGAAAGAAAAAGACAGAATTGCGGCGGGGTGATGCCAGAGTTTCGGGCAATCCTTGGCTTTCCTGACACTTTCTATCGATGACTCATTTGCAACTGGGTTTTTCTAGCTTGGCCGCGACGTTATGATTGCGCCGATTTTTTCCCAAGGTGAATTCCCATGACGCAAGAACCTAGCACCCTCTATGCCAAGCTGCTCGGTGAAACGGCCGAAATTTCCTGGAAGGAGCTTGAGCCGTTCTTTGCCAAGGGTGCCCTATTGTGGGTCGACGCCGGTCTGGATTTGATCGAAGCCGCCGAGGGAATGGCCGAGGACAACCGTGACAAAGTGGCTGCCTGGCTGGCCTCGGGCAGCCTGGGCGAAGTGTCTGCAACGCGGGCATTGGACCTTGTGGCGCGTGACCCTGGCTTGTGGGCGGTGGTGGTTTCGCCGTGGATACTGATCCAGGAAAGGGCGCGGCAATAGCTGTTGGCACCAAAACGGTGCGCGTAATCCCGCTGCAAAAGTGTGTAGCCGAGTAACCGCAATCGACGTGATGGCATGTTGCCGTGAAGAAAGGTCACAGCTCAGGGTGACGTGCGCGTCATGGGAACAGTTTTCCCGTGGGCGAACGGCTGGGAGAATTGTTTCTCGGTGTTAATAGATGGAAGTCGGAGGTCAGAACATTCCGTAGGAAGCGGTGAATTCCGGTAAAGTTCGTCGCTTGTTACCCGGAGCTAGTTATGCCGTCAGCGCTGCCCCCTTTAGCCAAGCCCTCGCACCAACTGCTTTACCTTATCTACGGTAATCAGGACGTTTATCGGCGCGAAGCCAAATTCAGCATCCTCACCGCCTTGTCCCAGCTGAAAGCGGGCGAGTCGTTGTGCATTCGGGTCATGACCGATCGCCCCCAGGACTACCTCGGCTGGCCGGTTGAAACCATCAGCCTGGATGAACAGACCCTGACCCAATGGCAGGGTGAGAACGGCTATACCCACCGCCGCAAGGCCTGCGCGATTGCCCACGGGCTGACGCTGGCGGACAAAACCCTGTTTGTCGACACCGACACCCTGTTCCTCAAATCCCCCCATCGTGTGTTTGAGCTGATCGAGCCGGGCCAGTACGTGATGGATGGCTTCGAGTACGACTGGAGTTACGTCTGTCAGCGTGCGGACTACCTCAAGCTGGGCGAACACCTACAGGCCCACGGCATCTGTGCCGATAACAGCTTCAAGCTCTACAACAGTGGCCTGTGCGGTGTGCGCGCCAGTGATGCGCCGCTGCTCGAAGCGTCTATCCGCCTGATCGACGAGTGGACCCAGCACACGTTCGATATCCACACCATCGAGCAAATCGCGATTTCCTTTGCGATGCGCGATCAGAAGGTGCGCGAGGCGCGCAAGTTCGTGCATCACTACTTTGCCGACAAGCGCTTCTTCCATGCCATGCAGGCGCACTTCTTCACGCTGCACGGTGAGGTATTCGGCCCCGAGTTGGTAGCGCGTTGCCTGGATGTGCCGCAGGTCAAACCCGTGCCGTCGCCCTGGCAGCGGCTGCGTATCAAATGGAAGCTGCGCAATCAGCGCAAACACGTCAAAAAGGTCGGCCGCGATTTGCTCTATGGCAGTTCGGCACCTGAGCATCCGTACTACGACGTGTGCCGACATGGCTGGTGGGAATCGGCATCGCGGGAGATTCGCAGCTGGAATGAGGCCGAGCAGAAGCGCTTTTTCGGCGCGAAAGACGCCGGCTGGCCGAAGCATTTCCCCCGGCCTGCCAAGCGCGCTGACGAAAAGACCATCATCGCGTTCCTGCGCCAACGCATGACACACTGAGCTGGCGACGGCGCCACGCGGCGCCGTCGCACAGTGCTAGGCGGTTTTGCCGGTGTGGTTGTTCAACGAAATTACCTTGGTCTTGCCGATGCGGTGACGGTAGATCTCGCGCAGGTACTTGATCGCTTTCTTCACGCAGTCCCGTGACAGACGAATGTCATTGATCGACACGAACTTGTCTTTGTCGTTGATCAACTCGCGGTACTTCTTTTCATACATCGGCTTGATCGCGTACCAGTTGGTGTCGAGGATCTTCGCCGGGTTTTCAAACTCGTTGAGCAACTCGTCGATCCGGTCTTCGTCGAAGTCCTCGTGGATGATGAAGTCCAGGATCGAGTTGTCCAGAGTGTCGTCGAAGCGGTACGGGTTGCGTGCGAAGCAGCGTTTGATAAAGGCCACGATCAGCGTCAGGAAGTCATCCGACAGGCACGGGCTCTTGGCGATCAAGGTGGTCAGCGACAGGTTGGCCGAGGCGCCGATCACCAGGGCATAACGCTTGAGGGTAGTGTTGGGGAACAGGCTGTTGAGGTGGGTCTTGAGCCGGTTCAGGTCCATATAGGACAGCTTGTAGTCCTTGGGCAGCGAGACGATGGACACCACCGACGAGCAGTTCTTGAAGAAGTGCAGGTCGTGCAGCGCCGCCGCGTCATAGCCGGAGTTCTTGTACTGCTCCAGGGACGCTTTGTAGCGCTTGGACTCGATCGGCAACAGGCTGATGCCTTCGATGGCCTGGGTGACTTTGTTGAAGTGCGGCAGGTCGATGGAGCGGAAGAACAGGTCGTCGATGTTCAGGCGTTGCGGCTCTTTTTCGAAGACTTTGAACTTGTCATTCGACGGCGCCGGGGTTTCCGGGACCACGGACTCGGCGTAGGCAATCGCCACCGGGCCGGCCAGGCTCATGAACAGGTCGTTGGCGTCCAGGCGGATGGTTTCGCCGATGTCGATGCCGGCGCGACGGAAGTAGTTCTGGTCGTAGTCGGTGGTCACGGCCTGGGCGGTGAGGATGTTGAAGATCTGTTGGGAGATGTACTGGTTGGCGTGTTTTTCCATGGCATTGACGTCAATGTTCTGGATGTTGCCGTCATCGCTTTCTTCGGCGTAACGCATGATGTCGTTGGAGATCAGCATCATCGCGTTCCACGGACGGATACGCCCCTTCACACTGGCTTCGCTGCTGTCCTCGTTGTCGAAGTTGTACGAGAAGTCCCACTCTTCCGACAGGTATTTGCACAGCAGCCGTCCGGCATTGATGTGCAACGCTTCGGACATTTCGCTGCGGTGATCGGAAATATTCGGCAGTACGCAAATGCCGCTGGTGAAGATCGGTTCGAAGACGAAAGCGTGGCCGCTCTTGCTGTCGTGCTCGTCGGCGGGCTTGGTGTCGAACGTCTTGTTCATGTACGAGTGCTGCTGGGCCAGGCCGAATTCCGAGGCCATGCCCGAGCCGGTGCCGCCACCGGCGCTGAAGATCGAAAAATACAGGCGCGACTGGTTGGCCTTGATACCGCAGGAGTCGATCAGGTACGAGTGGATCATCTTCCAGTCAGGGCTGGAAAAACGCTGGGTGTCTTTATTGAGGATGATCTTGGCCAGGTACTGGCCGAGGATCGGCGCATTACCGGCGCCGCCGGCATGGACTTCCGACAGGTCCATGATTTTCATCTTGCTGTAGTCGCGCAGGAAGCCGCTTTTTTCGCTCTTGCGCGAGAAGCGGATACGCCCGGCAATGTCCTTGTCCAGGTCGCCGAGCATCACCAACGGTTCCACCAGGAACACCGGCTTGCTGGCTTTGCCGCCGCCCAGGCGCAGGTTGTTGCGGATCCACTGGGTGGGGCTGTAACCCTTGTCCTGATGGCTCTTTTTAAATTGAAGCTTATCTTCGTTGCTGAACTCGTTCAGGTAGAACTTGCGCGCGTTGTACACCAACTCCGCCACGTCCAGCGCAATGTTCGAACCGCAGCGCCCCAGGCCGATCAGGCACACCGACGGGAATTCCTGCTCGCTGCGCTGCTCGCCGTCCATTTCCAACTGAGGCGGGCGCGGGAACACCATGTCGCGCAGGCCGTCGAGGTTATCGAGGATGCGGTCGGTATTGGTCTCGGTGAAGTACAGGTATTGCTGGGTGGACAGCGGGCGGGCGCTGCTCGATGACTTTGAACCTGAGGATTTTTCCGCAGGAGCTGTGGGCAACACGTCGGATACCACGGTGGCAGAGTTATTTTTAGAAGTCATGGTGCGCCATGTGCCTGGGCGGATGGCTGAAAAGAATAAAACGGCCATCACGGAGTGGGAGTTCGCGACTTTGCAGTGCGTCCTTGTCCGGGATAATCGGGTTTGACCCTGTGTTCTCAGGGCAAACCTGGCCGGACTCTGATGAATCGGCCGTTTGTCGGGAATCTTGAGATAAATGATGGCGAAATGCCAAAGATTCGGCGTCAGCGAATTGGCCTGACGATGGAAGGGGGGCCTGAGCGCGCCGGGGGCGGTTCTTTCGGCGGGCTGGTGTCCTTTGCAGCCTTGCCGCTCAACGGATTGAGCGGGTTGCGCATATCGATACCCTGCATCACGCCGATGATGTCGCTGGCGGGCACCGCCGGGCTCAGCAGGTAGCCCTGGACGTAATCACAGCCGTGCTTGAGCAGCAAGTCGAACTGGGCCTGGGTTTCCACGCCTTCGGTCACCACGTGCAGGTGCAGGGTATGGGCCATGCCGATGATCGCCTGGACGATTTCGATATCGGTCGCCGACTTGGGAATGTCCTGGATAAACGAACGATCGATCTTCAAGGTGTTGAGCGGCAGGCGCTTGAGGTAGGCGAGGGAGGAGTAGCCGGTGCCGAAGTCGTCGATGGACAGCGACACACCCAGCGCCCGGATTTGCCGCAACAGCGCCAGGGTGCTGCTGATGTTGCCCATCAGCGCATTTTCAGTCACTTCCAGTTCCAGGCGGTCGGCGCCGATTCCGCTGAAGCGCAGGGCGTCCTCGATTTCGTCCGCCAGCTCATCGCGGGCCAGGTTCAGGGCCGAGCAATTCACCGTCATGGTCAGGTCGGTATAGCCTCGGTCGCAGAGCAGGCTCAAGTCGTGGCAGGCCTGGCGCAGTACCCAGTGGTCGAGGTCGGCGATCAGCCCGTTGCTTTCGGCAATGCCGATAAAACGGTCCGGGGCCAGCAGCCCATGTTGCGGATGTTGCCAGCGCACCAAGGCTTCCAGGCGCGTGACCTTGCCCAGTTTCATGTCAAAGATCGGTTGGTAGAACAGTACCAGTTGGTTCTGGGCGCGCAGGGCGCTGCGCAGTTCTTCTTCCAATTGCAGTTCGAGGAAGGCCCTGGTTTTCAGGTTGGAGCTGAAGAAGTTGAGACTGTTACGTCCCGTTTCTTTGGACTGGTACAGCGCCAGATCGGCGGTCTTCAGCAGCTCTTCGCAGGTCGCGCCGTCATCGGGAAACAGGCTGATGCCGATGCTGGTGGTCATTACCATGCGCCGGCCGGCCAGTTCGATGGGCTCTTTCATTTTCTGCATGATGCGCTGGGCCAGGTGCCGCGCTTCGTCGCGGTGGTGGACGCTGATCAGGATGCAGAACTCATCGCCGCCAAACCGGGCGACCACGTCTGCATGGCTGCGCACCGAGCCTTTGATATGGCTGGCGAGTACGGTGAGCAATTGATCGCCGGCGTCATGGCCGAGGCTGTCGTTGATGCGCTTGAAGTGGTCGATGTCCAGGAAAATAACCGCCATCATGCCGTTTGACGCGGTCTTTTCGGCGATTTTTTCCGCAAAGATCTGATTGAAACCCCGGCGATTGAGCAGGCTGGTCAGGGCGTCGTAATGGGCCACCTGTTGCAGGGAGGCACGTGCCTGGTCCAGTTCGCTGAGCAGCGCGTTGACCCGTCGCAGGTCGCGCTCCTTGTGTTGCAGCTTCTTGTCCGCCAGGGCCGCGCTGATGCTGCTGCCGATCACCAGCAAGGTGATCACGGCGACCGACAGACCCAGTTGGATGGGGTTGTTGTCCTGCGTCAACGAAAGGTCGGCGCCCGTGGGCACAATCAGTCGCATCGCCGCCATGCCGGTAAAATGCATGCTCAGAATGCCCGCGCCCAGCACCAGGCTGGCGGCGTATTTGAGCAGTTGATGAAAGACCCCGGCGCCGGTGCGCAGGTAGCTGGACAGCAACAACGCCGCCAGGCTGGCGCCCATGGCGATGCCCAGGGACGCAAAGAACAGCCCCGACTCGAAGTACATCTGAGCCTGGGAGTGCATGGCCGACATGCCGACGTAGTGCATCAAGGTGATGCCAAACCCCATCCACACCGACGCCAGCAGGTACTGGTGCAAGCGCACATTGGTATGACTGAGGGTTTTCATGGCGAACAATGAGGCGATCAGGGCGATCAGCAGCGACGCGAACGTGGTGATCAGTTCGTAGTGAATGGCAATGGGCGCCTGGAAGGCCAGCATGCTGATGAAGTGGGTGGACCAGATGCCACCCGCCAGGCATCCGGCACCCAGCCAGCGCCAGTGGCGGCGCGCGGTGGGGTCTTCGACATGGCCAACGCGTTCGGCCATGTCCAGCGTGCCGAACCCCGCCGCACAGGCGACCAGGTAGGCCAGTAGCACCAGGAAAGGGTTATGACTGCAATTGAGTAATAAGTGCCCGTTCTCTGGAAGGTCGGTAAAGAAGTGCAGACCCAGCCATTCCATAGCATGTCCTGTCATAGCGTCACGTCACAGCCTACGGCAGTGACCTATGAGGTCGAGTATAGAAGCCTCGAAGGATTTGCCAGGGATAATGGCACTTTGCTCTCAATGATTTTGGCATGCCGCTCATAGCGATTAATGCTAAGCGCTGATGGGCAGCTCCAACTCGAATGGCGCTTGCAACGGCGGCAGGCCAAATGCGGCGCGGGCTGCATCGCAATCGAGGCTCTGCTCGCCCTGGCTCCACGACGCATCGAATTCTCGGCAGGTGCTTGAGCGTTGCTCATAAATTGAGCAGCTGGTGCCTTTGCCGACTTCGCCTTCAAGGCTGCAGCAGCGCGCGGGCTTCTGGTCGGTGCCGATCATCGCGACGCGCGTCGGGTTGATCTGGACCACCAGGTCATCGGGCACTGTGCCGCCCGACGAGGCGCACTCACCCCAGAAGAAAGACACTCGGAAGTATGAACAGCAGGCACCGCAACTCAGACACGGACTGGCTTCGGACATGGGCGTCGTCAATAAGAAAAGTAAGAAGGGGGGCTACGGGAAGGCTCGCCATTCTATCCGTGCCATGGCCGTTGGGAAGAGGGGCGCGCACTTATATTTTCGTAGGCGAAGTCCCGTAGCGCCGGGTGAAATCATGCCCTATCAGCTTTACGAATCATTACAGACAACCTGGGCTCGCCTGACTATGTTGCAGGTACCGGGCAGGATGCATCGGGCATCGCAGCTCTCATAACAATAAAAGAGACGGACCCATGCAGAACTCGACCCAAGCGGCGAATGCCTGGCGCATTCTGTTCCTGCTGTTTCTGGCCAACCTGTTCAACTTCTTCGATCGCACCATTCCGGCGATCATCATCGAGCCGATCCGCATGGAATGGCACCTGAGCGACTTCCAGCTCGGCATCATCGGCACGGCCTTTACCATCGTCTACGCCATTGCCGGCCTGCCGCTCGGTCGCCTGGCCGATACCGGCTCGCGTAGCAAACTGATGGGGTGGGGCCTGTTTGCATGGAGCGGGCTGACGGCGGTCAACGGTCTGGTCGGCAGTTTCTGGACGTTTTTGCTGGTGCGCATGGGCATCGGTATTGGTGAAGCCAGCTATGCGCCGGCCGCCAACTCGCTGATTGGCGACCTGTTCCCGGCGCATCGTCGCGCCCGGGCGATGGGGATTTTCATGCTGGGCCTGCCGCTGGGCCTGTTGCTGGCGTTTTTTACCATTGGTTGGATGGTCAAGGCCTTCGACAGCTGGCGCGCCCCGTTTTTTATCGCCGCCGTGCCGGGGATGATCCTCGCGGTGTTCATGTTCTATATCAAGGAACCCAAGCGCGGCGCTGCCGAAACCGTACAAGTCTCCCAGGAGCGCGTCGACCGCCCGATCCGCCGCGTGCTGGCCGTACCGACTTTTCTGTGGCTGGTGCTGGCCGGGCTGTGCTTTAACTTTGCCACCTACGCGTGCAACTCGTTTCTGGTGCCGATGCTGCAACGGTACTTCCTTATGCCGTTACAGGATGCGGCCGTTGCCACCGGGGTGATTGTCGGTTTGACCGGCTTGGTGGGGCTGACCCTGGGCGGCTGGATCGCCGACAAGATTCACCAACGGGTTGCCAATGGGCGGCTGCTGTTTGCCGCGTGCAGCCTGATCATCTCCACCGTCACGACCGCCTGGGCCTTGCATGCCGGGCGCATCGAGATTGGTGTGTTTGTGGCGCTGTTCAGTGTGGGTTGGTTGTTTGCCTATAACTTCTACACCTGCGTGTACACGGCGATCCAGGACGTGGTCGAGCCGCGCCTGCGAGCCACGGCGATGGCGTTGTTCTTTGCCGGGTTGTACTTGCTGGGCGGGGGCATGGGGCCGATTGTGGTGGGCGGATTGTCCGATCACTTTGCTCATTCGGCGATGTATGCCGATGGGGCTGCGCAGATGACCGAGGCTTATAAAGCCGTGGGTCTGCATGACGCCATGTACCTGATTCCGGTGGCGCTGTTCTTGACGATGCTGTTCTTGTTCCAGGCCTCGCGCAGTTTTGTGCGCGATGCCAAGCGCATGAAGGCCGGATTGGTGGCTGACGAGGTGCCGGCGGCTGCGGTGACGGCTTGAGATGGAGGTGATGCCATCGGGGGCAAGCCCCCTCCCACAGTTGACCGTGTTGCTCTGTCGATCATCGATCAATGTGGGAGGGGGCTTGCCCCCGATGAGCATAGGTATCGACACAACTTCCAGTGGATGCTGAATCTATGGCAAATGGGCTGTTGTGGTGAGCGGGCTTGTCCCGCGCTGGGCTGCGAAGCAGCCCCAATAACAAACACCGCGTAGCATCAGCAA
>NZ_RWIO01000095.1:0-15407 GCF_009764655.1 Pseudomonas sp. PB105 | reverse complement strand
TGGCGGCCTTGAGCTTGAACTCACTCGAATAAGATTTACGCATATCCAAACACCTCAAATTTGGGCGCTATCATAGCGCCCGATTGAAGTGTCCAAAATCATTAGGCCAGTTCAGCTTGCCCCCGATGGGGACAACCCGGTCTCACTGAATACCCACCATGCACAACCAGACCTGCCCCGACTGGGCCGAAGCCCTGCTCAACGGCTTCAGCCAGATATTCCTCCAACGCCAACCGCTGTGCGGCCTGCTGTGTCTGCTGGCCATCCTGATCGGCGCTCCGGCCTTGCTCGGCGGTGCGCTGCTGGGTGGCGTAGCCGGTTTGCTCACGGCCCAGCGCCGGGGTTATCCCAAGGCTGAACGCCAAGCCGGTTTGTATAGCTATAACGGCGTATTGCTGGGCCTGTTGATCAGCCAGCATTTCGCCTGGTCGGCCCTGTTGCCGCCGCTGATCCTGGCGTGTGGCGGCTTGAGTGCGATCCTCACGCGGCAATGGCTCAAGCGCGCGACGCAACCGGATGACTTGCCCGCCTACACCGCGCCGTTTGTGCTTCTGGGTTGGATGCTGCTGGGCACTGCGGCGCCAAATACTTTCGCCCTGGGCGAGCCCGATGCGCTGGCATTCCTCAGCGCCCCCTTCACTGGCCTGGCGCAAATCATGCTGCTGGACCAGCCCCTGGCCGGCGTGCTGATTGCCCTTGGCCTGTGGCTGGCCAACCGCCGCGCAGCCCGCTGGGCCTTGATCGGCGCCAGCGCCGGCGTGCTGATCGGCGTGCTGCTGGATGACAGCACCGGCGCCCTCCTCGGCCTGCACAGCTACAACCCGGCCCTCGCGGCCCTGGCCCTGAGCCCATTGCATCGCCAACCCTGGCTGCCGCTGCTCGGCATCCTACTGGCCAGCCTGCTCACGCCGGGCTTTGCCGCCCTGCACCTGCCCGCGCTCACTGCGCCGTTTATCCTCGCCTGCTGGCTGGTGCGCGCCGGTTGCCGCAGGCTTCAGAAACCGCGCATGGACAGCCCCTTCGAATCCCCCTAGGCTTGCTCGATCTTCGATTCGGGCGGGATTTATGGACAGCAACAACGACTGGCGCCAGCGGCTCTACGTCATGATTTTCCAGAGTGACACCCTGGCCGGGCGGCGCTTTGACGGCATCCTGCTGCTGATCATCCTCGCCAGCCTGGTGATCGTGATGCTCGACAGCATCGACCAGGTGCACCAGAACTACGCCGATATGCTGGCGTATATCGAGTGGGGCTTCACCGTCATCTTCCTGATCGAGTACGGCTTGCGCCTGTATTGCTCGCCCAAGCCCTTGCGCTATGCCTTCAGCTTTTACGGGCTGGTGGATCTGCTCGCCATTGTGCCCGGCATCCTGGCGCTGTATTACAGCGACGCGCAGTACCTGCTGATCATCCGCATCATCCGCATGTTGCGGATCTTCCGGGTGCTCAAGCTCAGCCCGTACCTCAAGCAGGCCAACTACCTGATGGCGGCGCTGCGCGGCAGCAAGCAGAAAATCGTGGTGTTCCTGGTGAGCGTGTGCACGCTGGTGACGGTGTTCGGCACCTTGATGTACGTGATCGAAGGCCCGGAACACGGGTTTACCAGCATTCCCAAGGGCATCTATTGGGCCATCGTGACGCTGACCACCGTGGGCTTTGGCGACATCGTGCCGAAGACGCCACTGGGCCAGGTGATTTCGTCACTGGTGATGATCACCGGTTACTCGATCATCGCCGTGCCCACCGGGATTTTCACCGCCGAGCTGGCCAGTGCCATGCGCGGTGAACAGCTGCAAACCGACTGCCCGGTGTGCAAGAAAAACAGCCACGAGCCCAACGCCGCGTTCTGTTCGCGTTGCGGCAGTAATCTTTTCAAGAAAGTGGAATAAGCAAAGTTCTTTTTAATCTTTAAGCGACTATGGCGCCCCGGCTATAGTCGCTGGCAAATGGCCTCACCCCTTCTTTCGAACAACAAGGAATGAGCAGTGAAAAAACTCGTTAGCGCCTCTCTCCTGGCCGCCGGCCTTGCCCTGGCGGGCGCCGTGCATGCCGCACCGGTCACACTGCTCAACGTCTCCTACGACGTCATGCGCGATTTCTACAAGGACTACAACGCCGCCTTCCAGAAACATTGGGACGCCGAGCACCCGAACGACAAATTGACCCTGCAAATGTCCTTCGGCGGTTCCAGCAAACAAGCCCGCTCGGTGATCGACGGCCTGCCGGCTGACGTGATCACCATGAACATGGCCACCGACATCAATGCCCTCGCCGACAACGGCAAACTGGTGCCGGACAACTGGGTCACGCGCTTGCCGAACAACAGCGCGCCGTTCACTTCCGCCACCGTGTTCATCGTGCGCAAAGGCAACCCCAAGGCCCTGAAAGATTGGCCGGATCTGCTCAAGGACGGCGTGCAAGTGATCGTGCCCAACCCGAAGACCTCGGGTAATGGCCGCTACACCTACCTGTCGGCCTGGGGTTATGTGCTCAAGAACGGCGGCGATGAAGAGAAAGCCAAGACCTTCGTCGGCAAGCTATTCAAGCAAGCGCCAGTGCTCGATACCGGTGGCCGCGCCGCCACCACCACGTTCATGACCAACCAGATTGGCGACGTGCTGGTGACCTTCGAGAACGAAGCTGAAATGATCGCCCGTGAATTTGGCCGTGATCAGTTCGAAGTCATCTACCCAAGTGTCTCCGCCGAAGCCGAGCCGCCAGTGTCGGTGGTTGACAAAGTGGTCGACAAGAAAGGCACCCGCGTGGCCGCCGAAGACTACTTGAAGTACCTGTGGTCACCTGAAGGCCAGGAAATTGCTGCCAACAACTACCTGCGCCCACGTGATCCGAAAGTGCTGGCCAAGTACACCGACCGCTTCCCGAAAGTCGACTTCCTGTCGGTGGAGAAGACCTTTGGTGACTGGCGCACGGTGCAGAAGACTCACTTCAATGATGGTGGGGTTTTTGACCAGATCTACTCCGGTCAGTAACTGAACAATGTGGGAGGGCCGTTGCGACGATTCGACTTGCCCCCTCCCACATTTGTTTCTAGATGTATCATCAGCCAGCATAAGTGATATCACCCCAAGCGCCCTACCCGCGCTGACGCCTTGCCTTTATTCTCGCTCGCCATCCTCCTTCGCTTTTATGAGACAACCATGAATGCCACCCCCCACGCTGCAAGCACCATGACCCGCGGGATGGTGATGCTGTTTGCGTTCTGCTGTGGCGCCATCGTCGCCAACATTTACTACGCACAACCGATCATCGAACTGATCGCCCCGGACATCGGCCTTACGCCAGCCATGGCCAGCCTGATCGTGTCGCTGACGCAGATCGGTTATGCCTTGGGGCTGTTCTTCCTGGTGCCGTTGGGCGACCTGCTGGAAAACCGCAAGCTGATGATCCTCACCACCGTGGTGGCCATCGCCAGCCTGCTGGGCGCAGCGTTCACCGAACAGCCGAACCTGTTCCTGCTGGTGTCGCTGCTGATCGGTTTCAGTTCGGTGTCGGTGCAGATCCTGATCCCGCTGGCCGCGCACCTGGCGCCCGCTGAGTCCCGTGGCCGCGTGGTCGGCAGCATCATGGGCGGTTTGCTGCTGGGTATCCTGCTGGCACGGCCGGTGTCCAGCGTCGTGGCGGACCACTTCGGCTGGCGTGCGATGTTCATGGCCGCGGCGGGGTTGATGGCGTTTATCAGCGTGGTGTTGATGCTCACGATCCCCAAGCGCCAACCCGATCACAGCGCCAGTTACGGCCAATTGCTGGGCTCGCTGGGCACTTTGTTGCGGCGCCAGCCGGTGCTGCGCCAACGCGCGTTTTATCAAGGCTGCATGTTCGCCGCCTTCAGTCTGTTCTGGACCGCCGTGCCCCTGGAACTCGCACGTAATCATGGCCTGAGCCAGAGCGAAATCGCGCTGTTCGCCCTGGTCGGCGCACTGGGCGCCGTCGCCGCGCCCATCGCCGGGCGCCTGGCGGATGCCGGTCACACTCACCGCGCTTCGTTGCTGGCGATGCTGCTCGCGGTGTTGAGCTTCCTGCCTGCGTTTGTGCATCCGCTGTACAGCGTGATCGGCCTGGCGGTAACCGGTGTGGTCCTGGACTTCTGCGTGCAGATGAACATGGTCCTCGGCCAACGCGCCGTCTACGCACTCGACGCCCATAGCCGCAGCCGTTTGAACGCGCTGTACATGACCAGCATCTTCATCGGCGGCGCTTTCGGTTCGGCGATTGCCAGCAGCGTCTATGAGCACGGCGGTTGGCTGGGGGTGATACTGGTGGGGAGTGCATTCCCGCTGGTGGCGTTATTGCGTTTCGTCAGTGCCTCGCGCCAGACGTCGGTGGCCACCGCCTGAGGGGACGGCACACCGGGCGCCGATCAAGAACGCACTAGTTTTTCCAACGCGGCATCCGCCAGAAATGACGAGCGACTTTTGACTTTGTGCTCCCGCACGTAACGGTCGATGCGTTGAATGACATAACCGGGCAAGGTCACATTGACCTTCTCGGTCTTGCCCAGGTAGGGCGAGATGTCCAACTCCAGCATCCCCCAGCCCATCCCCGCGTAGTCCTCATGGGCTTGATGGGTCGCGACTGACGTTGGCATCGGAATCGTCGCACCCTGCGCGGCGATCTCCTGCAGCAGGATGTGCGCCACTTCCACGGCAGCGTTGTAAGCCTCTTCAAAACTGTCCCCGGCGGTGACAGCGCCTGGGATATCGGGGATCTGAATACCGGTGGCGGTAAAGTCATCGCCCCATTCGATACAGATTGGGTATTGCATGAATGCTCTCCTTAAAACTGAAACAACCCGGCGCGTTTTCTGATAAAAGCAACCCTAGAGTTATATTCACTCAAGCACAGAATGCGTCAGCCCGACTGACGGGTGTTTTACCGTATGTTGAGCGAGGGCCAGTAACCGAATGAGCCGGCGCCGGAACAGCGTCAGGCGCAGACCGAATGCCCAAGGTCCAGGCAGCACAGCAAGCGGTCGACGGTATGCTCCAGGGGGCCGGAGTTATCCAGCACGAATAACCCCGAACTATTGCCGGCGATCAGCGCTTGGGTAAACCGCGCATTGCGCGCCAGGCGTTCCTCGATATCCGCCAGGGATTCACGGCCCCGCGCGATCAAGCGCTGGCGCAGCTCGGCTTGATCCACGGTCAACAGCAGCACCAGCAACTGCGGATAACGTGCGCGAGCCTGCGCCAAGTGCGCACGCGAGCCGTTGACCAGCACGTCCTCCCCCGACGCGAGCCAGGCGTCGATATCCTTGGGAATGCCGTAGGACAACCCATTGGCGTGCCAACTGAGGGCAAACGCGCCTTCGGCGTCCAGCGCGGCAAACTGCTCCGGGCTCACGCCCTGGGCCGCTTCGCCCACCGCTTCGGCCGAACGGGTGATGACCCTTCGCACAATGCGGCAGCCACGCTCGGTCAGGCGCGCACGGGCGGCATCCAGCAGGCTGTCTTTGCCTGAGCCCGATGGACCGATGAGATAGATCAACCTGCCCGCCATCAAAACACCTTCTTCGCCTGTTGCCAGATTTGTTGCAGTACCGGCTGGGCCGGATGGTAGCCACTGGAAAGTATATCCACTAATCCTTCCCATCAACGTGCCGCTTTCACCGGCTGCAAAGGTGAGAAACCGGACTTGGCCTACAGCAGCCGCACGGGCAGGTACTCATACTGCCGGCCGAGCGGCACGCAGCGGGGCTGCCCCGCCGGGTTTCCATCCCCCGGACGCCTCGTCTGCGTGCAGCTCGCCCTCTTGTATATCCGTAAAGCTCCCGCGTCACGGGCACAGTGTTCGCCCTTAGCATCAGGGCAAGCACCACTTCCACATTTGTTCGGTTGTGTTTGGAATAACGGATTTCAATTCAAAAAAAGGCGACCCCCACAGACTGTGTGAAAACCTAGCAATCTGCCGGCCGGTTAAACAAAATGCCTGTATCGCAAGATACGGGCATTTTGCTTATGCGCTATATCCAAGGTGATGGGCGCCCATCAGTTGATGGCATTGATGGGCTGAAAGGCCCTTTTTTCGTGCCTCCTGTTAGAAAAACCAATGCCCCGACAAGTCGGGGCATTGGTTTTTGACCTTGGCAGGCTGTGTTTTCACACAGTCTGCAACGCCTCCGGTATTCCTTTGAGGCCATCCGTGACGGCGATCAGGACATCTTCAACGCCACGAGTCTTGAGGTCGTTGAACACCTTCATCCACGCTCGACCAGGCGTGGGCGCGCGACGTCCAGCAGGCTGTCCTTGCCCGAACCCGATGGCCCGATGAGACAGATCAACCTGCCCGCCATTCAAAACACCCTCTTCGCTTGTCTTCAGACCTGTAACGGCGCCTCGGTGTCAGTTCCCCACGCGTCGAGCGTCGTAGACGCTGGAAAGTATTTCCAGCCAACAGACCCTTGCAGGCCGGCGCCGGCCACGTTACCCGAGTGTGACCCACCGCGCACCACGCGCGGCACCTGCACCCAGGCTTTCCGGGCTTGTTCGAGTAAATATGTGAATTTGTAACAACGATACAACATGAAACAAATGCTCGATGGTCGCCCCTTCTCACAATCTATAAAAAGCTCAGCACGTTCCTACATGGGAATGTTTTTCATCCTACAGCTGACAGTTTAAACAAGGATCTAGAACATGGAGTTCGACGTAATTGTAGTAGGCGCAGGCGCCATTGGCGGTTCTATCGCGTATGAACTGAGTGCACGGGGCTTGAAGGTTTGCCGGGTCGGTGAGACCGCCCGCACCAACGCTGCATCCAAGGCAGCCGGTGCCATGAATGGCTGTTTTGGCGAAGTCACCAGCGGCCTGTTGGCCAGCGAGCATGGCCGCCTCAAACTCAATATGGATCGTCAGGCACAAGACCTCTGGCCCGCCTGGGCCGAACGCCTGGCCGCCGACTCCGGCATCAGCACCCCGCTGTTCAGTGCCAGCGGCACTCATGTGTTGCTCAACAGTGCCGGCATGGACGAAGTCGATACGGTCAACTACGAAGCCATCGAGCACACACTGCAAGCCTATGGGGAACAGTACGAAACCATTGATCCAAGAGCCATGGAATGGCTGGCACCGGATCATCTCGTACGTCCGCTGCGCGGGCTGTTTATCCCCAATGAACACGCCGTTGATTCGCACTTGCTACTGGAAAAGCTCGACGCCGCGCTGCTCGCCAACCATGGCACCTTGATCAATGAGAACGCCCGCCGGGTGATCGCCGAAGGCGCAATCGCCACAGGGGTGGAGCTGCTCAGCGGTGAGGTGCTGTGGGGGAAAAAGGTGGTAGTGGCTGCCGGTGTTCAGTCTCTGGACCTGCTCAGCGAGTTCGACACGCTCGTCAACAAAATCCCACCGTTGTTCAGCGGATATGGCGTGTCCATTCTGGTCAAGCTGCCTGAGGGCATGGCGTTACCCCAATCGGTGATCCGCACCCCCAATCGCGCGTTTGCCTGTGGCCTGCATTGCGTGCCACGTGGTGACGGCGTGCTGTACCTGGGCGCGACCAATATCCTGTCCGAGCGCCCCAAGCACCGTGCGCTGATTTCGGATGTACAGTTTTTGCTCGATTGCGCCGTCGACCAATTGAACCTTGACCTGCACAGTGCCGAAATTATTTCGATCCAAGTGGGCAACCGTCCCATTCCAGCCGACGGCTTCCCTCTGATCGGCGAATGCGGCATGCAAGGGCTGTGGCTGGCAACCGGGACATACCGTGATGGCCTGCACCAATCGCCGCTGCTGGCAGCCTACATCGCCGACTGTTTGACCGGCGTCAAGAGCACCGGCCTGGACTTGAGCACCTTCAATCCTGTGCGCGCCCCACTGACCGGGCTTGCTCGCGAGCTGACGGTTGGCGAAACCGTCAAGCAGATGTTTGCCACCGGTTATGAATATCGCTGGGACGTAAAACCTTACTGGCTGCCCATTCTCGATAAAGGACTGTCGAGCAATTACCAGCAACTGATCGATGAACTGCACCCCTCGTTCACTCCCCCTCCGGAGCTGGTCGCATTCTCCTACCTCTATGAGTCCATGCGCGTGAAGCTGGCGCAGTACTACAAGGAGTGGTCATGAGTCTGGGCAAACAGGAGCAGGAGGCGATCGCCCTGGCCCGCGTGCAGCTGGAAGCGGCCGGCGTGTGGGACCCGGACAATGACCTGGATAGCCTGGTCGATCGCTTTATCGTGCGTGCCGACAAACAGCGCGCACTGGATGAGTTCAGGCTGGCGGTCAGCGAGCGCTGCAATCGGATTCCGTTGGGGCATATTGTCGGCACGGTCGCGTTCGACGACCTGCCCCTGGTCGTGGGCAGCGGCGTATTTATCCCGCGCCCGCACAGCACGGTGATTCATAAGTGGCTGGACGATGCCCGACTGGCGACGGGAACCTGCGTGCTGGACCTTTGCGCCGGCAGCGGCGCCATTGGCCTGGCCATCGCCCGGCGCCGGCCAGACCTGCGGGTGACCTGCGTGGAGTTTGAAGACGTGGCTGTCCACTACCTCAAACGCAATATCGCCCGGTTGGCCACCCACGACGTGCATGTCAACGCGATGCAGGCGGATATCCGTGAAACCCCTGCATTCGCTGGCTTCAAGCACCAGGTCGGGCTGATTGTCGCCAACCCGCCGTACGTTCCTAGGCAAACGCAGTTACAGCCCGAATGGGGCAGCCATCATCCCTCGGCGGCCGTCTATTCAGGTGCCGATGGCCTGGACCTGACACGGCACATCATCGCCCTGGCGACCACTTTGCTGACACCTGAGGGATGGCTGGTGATCGAACACGGCGAGGATCAAGCATTCGCCGTTCGTGAATTGTTCCAACAGCACCACTTGCTTGACGTCAGCACTGTGATTGACCGTGAGTCATCAGACACCACAGGCACGTCCGTCATGACCGTGGGCCGCTTATCGAACGCTGTTCAAGCATAGGAGTTTTTGAGCCATGGATGCACACACCAAACCAGACTGGATGACCATTCGCCGTGACAACACCACCAGCGCCCTGGAGAGCGCCTATGCGGAGGGCCTCACGGGCCTCACCGTCGCGAGCCGTGAAGGCAAGCGTATCACCCTGGCGCAGGGCGGCACGTTCACCGAGTTCGTTTCCTGTTCTTATCTGGGCCTGGAAACCCATCCTGCACTGATCGACGCGGCGCACCAGGCACTGGGCACCTTTGGCCTGCACCTGTCCTCGTCACGCAGTGCCATGCGCCCGGTCTATTTGCCAGAACTGGAGTCGCTGCTCAGCCGCGTCTATAAAGGCTGCGGTGTCAGCGTGTTCACCTCCACCAGCAGCGTGCACCTTGGCGTACTGCCACTGTTGGGCAGCAATTCGCTCAAGGGCTATCCGATCAAAAAGCGCGCCCACTGGTTGATCGATAAAACCGCTCACGCCTCGATGCAGGTGCTGCGCGGCATTCTGCAGCAGTTTGGTGAAGTGACCCGTGTCGAGGCCACTGATCCGGAGTCGATGCGCGTGGCCTTGAAACACTGCGCTGATCGCCAGGAAACGCCGATTCTGTTGATCGACGGTATCGGCTCGATGAGCGGCCTGGTGCCCATCGCGCACCTCGCGCGCCAACTGGCGGACGCCGCAGGCTACCTGTATGTGGATGATGCCCACGGCATCTCGATCGCAGGGCGTCATGGTGCTGGCTACGCCCTGGCGGCGGTAGATAACCAGTTGCCGCACAACATGATCCTGGCCGGTTCTTTGTCCAAGGCCTTTGGCGGAGCGGGCGGGTTTGTGGTGGTGAGTGACCCGCGGGACATCCCGTCGATACACACACTGGCCAACCCCCTGGTGTTCGGTCACTCGATCATGGTGCCAATGCTGGCCGCCAACGTGGCGGCCGCGAAGATTCACCTGAGCGACGAGATAGACAGCCTGCAAGACCGCCTGTGGAGCAACGTGCGCCTGTTTGATTCGCTGACCCACAATCGCCTGCTCAACGCCGGGGTTCAATCCCCGGTCAGAGGCGCATTCTTCGAAACCGAAGAAGACGGCCTGCAAGCCTGCCGGATCCTGCGCGACCACGGCATCCTCATGTTCCCGGTGTTCTACCCGATCATCGCCAAGGGAAAAGCCATGCTGCGCTTCGCCTTTTCGGCCAGCCACGGCGATCACGATATCCGGCAACTGGCCCAAGCCTTGAACGAGCTCACCCGTGCAGGCTTATGGAACGCCACTGCGCTACCCGAGGCCACCGCCTGACCCTTCACACACCCGCACTACGTCGTACACATCAAAGGAATGAATATGACACGGCACCAGCAAATTTCACGTGCAACTCCGTCCACCATCCTGCAACCCATGCGGGATCAGTTGGACCGGATCAACACCCACTTGGTCGACCTGCTTGGCGAACGCATGAGCGTGTGCATGGAGATCGCCGAACTCAAGGCGGCCCATGACATCCCCATGATGCAGCCCAAACGTATCGTTCAAGTGATGGATCAGCTCGCAAGCCACGCCTCGAAAGTCGGCTTGAGGCCCGATTACGTTCAGTCGGTGTTCAAGCTGATCATTGAGGAAACCTGCAACCAGGAAGAGCGGTTGATTCAGCAGCGCCTGGGCCAGGGGCAGCGCTCATGAAAATATTGCTGATTGATAATTTTGACTCCTTCACTCAGAACATCGCCCAATACCTGTACGAGGTCACAGGTGTGTGCGTCGATATCGTCACCAACAGCGTGGCGTACGAACACCTGCACATTGAACAATACGATGCCGTAGTGCTTTCACCGGGCCCTGGGCACCCGGGCGAGTACCTGGATTTTGGCGTGTGCGGGCAGGTTATCCTGTGCTCCCCGGTACCCTTGCTCGGCATTTGCCTGGGGCACCAGGGTATCGCCCAATTCCTTGGCGGAACCGTCGGCCACGCGCCCAACCCGGTGCACGGTTACCGCAGTAAAATCCAGCACGCCGGCAGTGGTTTGTTCCGCGACCTGCCAGAGCAGTTTGAAGTGGTGCGCTACCACTCCCTGATGTGTACCCATCTGCCTGAGGAGCTGCGCTGCACGGCGTGGACGGAGGAAGGTGTGGTGATGGCGATCGAGCACCAAAGCCGTCCGATCTGGGGCGTCCAGTTCCATCCTGAGTCCATCGACTCGGAGTATGGGCATGCGCTGCTCAGTAACTTCATCCGCATGGCACTTGAGCACAATGGGCGCCAGCGCGTGCCGACGCGACAGAGCCCGGCCAGTGCTCAATCGGCCAAGGAGCACTACGTCGCGGTAGGCGGTTTGCTCAACCTGCAATTGGCCTATCGAGTCCATTCGGCTGCGTGCGATCCATTGGCGCTGTTCACCACGCTTTATGCCAATGATCAGCATGCTTTCTGGCTCGACAGCGAAAAATCCGAACGGCCCAACGCGCGCTATTCAATCATGGGCAGCGGCCAGGCCCAGGGGGCTATTCGTCTAACCTATGACGTCAACAGCGAAACCCTCACACTCGAAGGCCCCAAAGGCAGCAGGCGTGTGTCGGGTGATTTCTTCACCCTGCTCGGCCAGCTCATCGAATCGGTCAACGTGGCAGTCCCGCAATACCTTCCGTTTGAATTCAAGGGTGGTTTTGTCGGGTACCTGGGGTATGAACTCAAGGCCCTGACCGGCGGGAACAAGGTCTATCGCTCCGGGCAACCGGATGCCGGCTTTATGTTGGCGCCGCATTTCTTCGTCTTCGACCACCATGACCAAAAGGTCTACGAGTGCCTGTTAAGCGCGACGGGCCAGCCCCCGCAGTGGCCGACGTTGCTGACCTCAATGCCAGCACCTCAGAGCGCCACGAACACACGGCGTTTTGTTCCCGGTGCAGTGAATGAACTTGAGCTGTCACTCGAAGACAGCCCCGACAGTTACATCCGTAAGGTCAAGCGGTCGCTGCAATACATCACCGATGGTGAATCCTATGAAATATGCCTGACCAACCGCGCGCGGATGAGCTACGACGGCGCGCCCCTCGCAGCCTATCGGAGAATGCGCGAAGCAAGCCCAGTACCTTATGGGGCCTATCTTTGCTTCGACAGCTTCAGCGTGCTGAGCGCATCACCCGAGACCTTTTTGAGAATCGATGAAGGCGGCCTGATCGAGTCCCGCCCCATCAAGGGCACCCGTGCACGCAGCAAAGACCCTGAGCAAGATCAGCGCCTGCGAGATGACTTGCACGCCTCGACCAAAGATCGCGCCGAGAACCTGATGATTGTCGATCTGGTACGCCATGATCTGAACCGCGTATGCCGTTCAGGGAGTGTGCATGTGCCGAATATTTTCGCCGTGGAGAGTTTTTCCTCGGTACACCAGCTCGTCTCTACGGTACGTGGACATCTACGCAGCGACATCTCGTCAATGGAGGCCATCAGAGCGTGCTTTCCGGGAGGCTCAATGACCGGTGCGCCGAAAAAGCGCACGATGGAAATCATCGATGGGCTGGAGACCTGTGCACGGGGTGTTTATTCCGGAGCGCTGGGCTGGATCTCCTTCAATGGCAGGGCGGAACTGAGCATCGTCATCCGCACAGCGGTATTGCATAAACAACAGGCTGAGTTCGGCATTGGCGGCGCCATCGTCGCCCACTCCGACCCGAAAGAAGAACTTGAAGAGACGCTGGTCAAGGCCAGCGTGCCGTATTACAGCTTTTGCGCAGGGAGCGACACATGAATACCCAAGCAGTAGTCGTATTAGGAGGCGCTGGCCTCATCGGCTCACTGATCAGCCGTATTCTCAAGCAATACGGATACATCGTGCGCGTCGTGGATCGCCGTCCGCCGGATTCCGACTGTGAGTTTCACGAAATGGACGTGACTCAACCGTTCAATCATTCAGGGGCTGTTTTTCGCGACGCCATCGCCGTGGTGTTCGCTCTGCCTGAAAGCGTCGCGGTCAGCGCGATTGCCTGGGTGACCCGGTGCTTGCCTTCAGACGCGGTAATGATCCCCACCTGCTCGGTGCAGGGCCCCTTTTTCAAAGCACTGAAAGCAGCGGCGCCGCAGCAAAGGTTTGTGGGCGTCAACCCCATGTTTTCGCCCAAGTTGTCCGTCCAGGGGCGCACGGTGGCGGTCTGCGTGGAAGACGTGCAAACCCCGCAATCCTTCATCGAACGGCATTTGATGGAGGCCGGGATGAAGGTCCGTCGAATGACGCCCGCCGCGCATGATGAGCTGATGGCCCTGTGTCAGGCCTTGCCCCATGCAGCCATTCTCGGATTCGGCATGGCCCTGGCCCAATCTTCGGTCGACCTGGACATCGTGGCAGAGGTCATGCCGCCGCCCATGCGTACCATGATGGCGCTGCTGTCGCGCATCCTGGTCAACCCGCCCGAGGTGTATTGGGACATACAACTGGAAAACGACCAGGCGACCGCTCAGCGTGAAGCGCTGGTGCAGGGCCTGGAGCGCCTGCGGGAAAACATCGTGGAGCAGGACTATGAGCGCTTCAGAAGCGATTTACAGAGTGTTTCAAAGGTCTTGGGCAAACGCTTGAATGCAGGCGCCGTGGACTGCCAGCATCTGTTTTCATTGCTGAACTGAACGATGACCTCGCCAGGGAATGGCGAGGTGTTTTTTTACAACTCGCCACTTTTCCAAGAAGGAGCCGGTGATGTCTTTAGCGGCTGATGAAGTAACACAACAACCACGCTCACGCCGGTGGTTGGCGCTCGCGATATTGATGCTGCCAGTCTTGCTGGTGACCGTGGATAACACCGTGCTGGGTTTTGCCCTGCCCAAAATCGCCGAGGCCCTGCACCCCAGTGCCAGCCAGCAATTGTGGATGATCGATGCCTACTCACTGGTGCTGGCAGGGTTGCTCATTTCCATGGGTAGCCTGGGTGATCGCAAAGGCCATCGCAAACTCCTGCTGATCGGCTCACTGGGCTTTACCCTGGTGTCGGTGATGACCGCTTATTCCAGCACCGCCACGCAGCTGGTCGCGGGACGGGCGTGCATGGGGATCTTCGGGGCAATGTTGATGCCGTCAACGTTGGCGTTGATTCGCTCAGTGTTCGACGACCGGGAAGAGCGTCGCCTGGCCGTGGCGATCTGGGCAACCACCTTGACCGTCGGTTCTGCGCTTGGGCCATTGGTCGGCGGCATACTGCTGGAGTTCTTCAACTGGGGGTCGATTTTTCTCCTGGCCGTGCCGGTGCTGGTGCCTCTGTTGATCCTCGGCCCCTGGCTGCTGCCTGAGTCCGAGCCGGACGCCTCGGGGCCGATGGACGTCATCAGCATTGTGCTCTCGATGGTCGCCCTCAGTGCCCTGGTGTACAGCATCAAGCATGTCGCCAGCGAAGGACCGGATGCCTGGGCACTGGCGACACTGGCCGTCGCAATCGTGAGCGGCTGGCAATTCGTACGCCGTCAGTTGCGCCTCCCTACCCCCTTGATGGACCTGAGCCTGTTTCGCAACAAGACGTTCAGCGGCTCGGTGACCATTAACCTGATGAGCCTGGCCTTCCTGATCGGTTTCGTGTTCTTTGCCACGCAATTGCTGCAAATCGTCCTGGGCATGTCGCCCTTGAACGCCAGCCTGGCGCTGATACCGGGCCAGCTCATGGCGATTGTGGTGGGGATCCTGATAGTCCCGGTCGCCCAGCGCGTATCGGTCAATGTCCTGATTCCCATCCTGCTGGCCTTCACTGCCGGCGCGTTTTTGCTGGTCGCCAGCCTCGGCAGCAGTTTGACGGTGATCGTGGTTGCGTTTGCCTTGTTGAACATTGGCGTGGGTGCCATCGCCACGGTCTCTAACGACGTGATCCTGTCGGCCGCACCGGCCAACAAGGCAGGAGCCGCGTCAGCCATCAGCGAGACGGCCTATGAAGTCGGGGTAGTACTCGGCACCACCGTGCTCGGTGGCCTGGTGACGGCGTACTACCGCGGCACGCTGCACCTACCGGACTTCTTGACCCCGGTGCAAATGCACCTGGCAAGCGAAACCTTGGCAGGCGCCCACGCAATTTCGACCACCCTGGTTCACGACCAGGCCAGTGAAGTCATGGGCAACGCTATACAGGCATTTGTCGCAGGGACTCAACTGATGGCGTGGGCCACCTTCAGCTTGGCGGTGCTGGCCATCGTCATCGCCCGGCGCACATTGAAGGCACAGGAGGCAGCGTCGGTGTGACGTGGGTGCGGGCGGGCGAACCAAGTGCAACTTGAATTCGGGGGTAACCCGGCAGGACGCCTGGTTAGATCCAACATCCCGATCGACTGTCAGGCCGCCTTCGCAGGCAAGCCCGCTCCCACAGTTGATAGCCTTTCAAATCGTGTCTAGTCCTGAAATAGGTTTACACCTGTTTGAGTCTCAAAACGCCTGATGCACCGCATCGGGCGTTTTGTATTTCAGGGATAAGTGCGGCCGCTCCCCGTTGTAGATCAGCACCGACTCATCCAC
>NZ_RWIO01000094.1:0-21767 GCF_009764655.1 Pseudomonas sp. PB105 | reverse complement strand
GCGGCGTCAGCCCCAGCAAGGGCAGTTTTTGCGCCGGGGCGTGCAGGCTGAAGCGGGCGTGCTGGCCGAGCAGGGTTTCGGCGGCGAGGTCACGTTCGGTGCTGGTGAATTCGATGTGGTAGGCGAAGGGTTCGCTTAGGCGTTCCTGGCTTTTGAAGGCCAGGACGTCGAGGTGGGCGTTGACGTTGCGAACCTTCAGGGTGTGGCGGCTGTGGTCAAAGAAAGTCAGCATGTTCACACCTGCGAGGCGACGGCCTGAACCGTGCCTGGAAGATCGTCGAAGTGCAGGCTGATACCGTCTTCGGCGCTATAACCGAAGCGCACACCCTGGGTGCGTTGCTGTGCTGCTCGACGCTCCAACAGTTGCTGGCTGAGTACCGGCAGGATTTGCTCGTTGAGCAGGCTGTCGATATTGCGTGCACCCGAATCAGGCAGCAGGCAGGCGGCAACCAGCGCGTCGCTCAGGGCGTCGTCGCTCCGGCACTCCAGGCCGTAATGGCGTTGCAGGCGTTTGGCAACCTGGGCCAGCTTGATGGCGACGATGCGCTTGAGCGCATCGGCTTGCAGCGGGCGATAGATGAGGGTCTGGAAGCGCGCCAGCAGCGCCGGCTGGAAGTGGTCGCTCAGGATCGGCCGCAGTCGTTCGTACAGCATGCTGTCCGGTGCGTCGGGTTGTGCCTGCACACAGCTGTGCAACAGCTCGCTGCCGAGGTTGGAGGTCATGAGAATGACGGTGTTGCGAAAGTCGATCTCACGGCCTTCGCCATCGCGCATAAAGCCGCGATCAAAGACCTGATAAAACAGATTGAGCACGTCGCGATGAGCCTTTTCCACTTCGTCGAGCAGCACGACGCTGTAGGGCCTTTGCCGCACCGCTTCGGTTAAAACCCCGCCTTGGCCATAACCGACGTAGCCGGGTGGCGAACCTTTGAGCTGGCTGACGGTGTGGGCTTCCTGGTACTCGGAAAAGTTGAGGGTGATCAGCGATTTTTCGCCACCGAACAGGCTATCGGCCAAGGCCAGGGCCGTTTCGGTCTTGCCCACGCCGCTGGTGCCGACCAGCAGGAACACACCCAGCGGCGCCTTGTCATCGGTGAGCCCGGTTTTGGCGGCCCGCAGGCGCTGCGCCATGGCGTTCAGTGCCGAAGCCTGCCCGATCACACGTTCTGCCAGTCGCTGTTCCAACATCAGCAGGTTGGCCTGTTCGTCCTTGAGCAGAATGCCCAGCGGCACGCCAGTCCAATCGGCAATCACGTGCGCAACGCTGCGCGCGTCCACATCCAGCGACAGCAGCGGTTGGCTGCCCTGGATCTCGCTCAACTGCTGCTGTAGTTGCTCGCAGGTCTCACGCTGCGGTGGCTGGGCCTGACGTGCATCAATCAGGTGTTGGGTGACGTCGAGTTCCTGTCGGTATTGCTGCTCCAGATCGAGGTACTGGCGTTGCAGCTCGGCGTGTTGTGCGGCGATCACCGCCAGGCGCGCATCAGCCTCCTGGCCGCCCATGCGCTGATCCTGCTCCAGCGCTTGCCGCTCCAGTTCCAGGGCCACTTGCCGGGCGCCCAGGTGGGCCAGCGCCTGCGGCTCGCAGTCCAGGCTCATGCGCACGCGGGCACTGGCGGTGTCCAGCAGGTCGACCGCTTTGTCGGGCAGTTGCCGGCCGGTCAGGTAGCGTCGCGACAGGCTGACAGCCGCCTGCACCGCCGTATCCTGGATGTGCACACCGTGATGGTTGGCGTAACGCGCCTTCAGGCCTCGCAGCATCAGGCAAGCATTCGCGTCATCCGGTTCCTCAACCTTGACCCTTTGGAAGCGCCGTTCCAGGGCGGCGTCGCGCTCAAAATACTGTTTGTACTCGCTCCAGGTGGTCGCGGCGATGGTGCGCAATTCGCCACGGGCCAAAGCCGGCTTGAGCAGGTTGGCTGCGTCGGCCCCGCCGGCCTGGTTGCCGGCGCCGATCAGGGTATGGGCCTCGTCGATAAACAACAGCACAGGTTTTTCGGATTGCTGTACGGCGTCGATCACGTTTTTCAGGCGCTGTTCGAATTCGCCCTTGACCCCGGCCCCAGCTTGCAACAAGCCCAGGTCAAGGGTGCGCACACTGATCGACTTGAGGCTGTCCGGCACCCTGCCTTGGGCGATGCTCAAGGCCAGGCCTTCAACCAGTGCTGTTTTGCCGACACCAGGCTCGCCCACCAGAATAGGATTGTTCTTGCGCCGACGACTTAGGATGTCGATGACCTGCCGAATCTCGTCGTCGCGACCAAATACCGGGTCGATCTTGCCTTGCGCCGCCTGGGCAGTGAGGTCGTGGGTGAATCTGTCCAGCACTGCCTGCAATGAACCCTCCTGGCTGACACGGGGTGGAGCTGTGGCGAGCTCGCCGCAGATGTCGGCGGCACTCCCCGACTGGGCAGGTGCTTGCAGTTGCGGACACTCCTCGGACGTGTGATCCAACAGTCCCGAGAGACGCTGCAACTGGACGTGGCTGAGGCTGAGCAAAGGCCAGGCGGACTCACACGCCAACAGGCCAGGTGTTTCCATCAACGCGCTCAGAAGATGCACTGAGCGAAGGTTGTCGTTGTTGTCGTCCAGCGAGGCCAGCACCCAGGCATCACGGATCAGTTGCTGCAATGGCTGAGACAACTGCGGTTTGCTCTGCACACTACGCGGCAACTGATCAATATGTTCGAGCAACCCGTACCACAGCGCCTCCAGATTCCACTCGTAGCGACGGGCGATCACCGTCAGGTCACCTTCGCCCTGCCCCAGCAACTTGAGCAACCAGTGCTCAATGCTGATCTGCGCATGTGCCCGGTTCTGGCACAACGAAGCCGCTGCACTCAATGCCTGGGCGCAGTAGGGGTTGAGACGGCGAAGCAAGCGGGTGGAGTTGGGGGCCATACGGTTGCGTCCTTGTGCAAAGATTCATTAAGAAATGGCGTCTGGAATCGATGTGATTGGCTGAACGTCCGCGAGCAGGCGCTCAACCCAGCACACCGGGGCCAGCAGGCGAAAGCGCGCCTGCTGCTCCATACGTATCAAGCGCTTTGGCGTTCATTCCAGGAGTCGGAGTGGATGATGTTGCCGTCCTTGTAGGTCCAGGTGACCTTCTCGTAGCGCAACTCAATTTGTTCCAGATGGTTGTGTTTCTCTTTGCTCGGGTCTTTGACGTCGTGCATTTTCGGCGCGACTTTCACCACCTTGACGTTCTCCAGCTTGGTGATGAAGTACTCGACTTCCTGCCCGGCATCGTCGATGCGGTACCACTTGAACTCGGCACTCTTGAGGGTTTGCCCGGTGGTCACGGCCTTGTAGAGGTAGGGGCTGGACGCATCGATCTCCTTGGAGAACAGAAAGGGGGTATGAACCCGCGCGCCGGTCAGCTTTCCGGTGTTGTTGTCGGTGGGGATGTACAGGCTGTGATCCTGGGCGACCACCTCGATACTGCCCACACGCTTATCGACATTCACCGAGCCTTTGATTTCGGCACCACCATCGTCTTGCAGCCAGAGGTAAACGGGAATTGCCATGTGAAGCTCCTTTTCTCAGGAAGTTAAACGTCGCGGGATGCGACAGGGGGTTGTCTGTTCGGACCAGGGGTCGCGAGCTCGCAGGCCCCGGCCTCTGGTACCAGGCGGATATCGACGCGGCGATTGGCGGCACGCCCCGCCTCGGTGTCATTACTCGCTATCGGATAAGTGGCGCCGAAGCCCTGCACCGCAAAGCAATTGGCAGGAATACGCCCCATGCGCTGCATCCAGGCGTGCACGGCGGCGGCACGGGCGTGGGAAAGCCGAAGGTTTTTTTCGGAATCGCCGGTGGCATCGGTGTGTCCCGCGATAACGATCAGCCAACCTGGCTGAGCCTTGATATCGACCAGCGCTTTGATCAGGACGTGGGTCGAGCCGGCTTTGAGCTGGGCGCTGCCGGGAGCGAACAATGACAGGCTGTCCAGCCGTACTGAACTGGCGCTCCGCTCGGGTTTTGTAGCCGGTGGCGGCTCACTGTGGGCAGCCAACACCGCCTGGAGCGGTGCGCGCAACTGCTCGCCGCGATACAGGCCCAAGCCAAAGGCCAAGGGCACGCCGTGCCGGTAGTAAGCGTCCAGGCGCTGGGCGTGCTGCCGGAGTACGCCCAGCGCATTTTCACGCCAAAGAAACTCACGCTGATTACGCTGGGTCGGCACAGGGATAGCCGAATAGCGCCGCAGGTCATCACTGATCTGGCGCGCCAACAGGGTGTTCTGCCATGCCGAGCTGGCCAGAGCGATGACGAGCGCGCCGGTGAACAACCAGAGCGCAACGACGCTTGCGCGTTGCAGTGGGGTGCGTAGCGGTCGCAGCGCAAGGAGGTTGAGCAACGGATCGGGAAATGGCAACAGCACATCCGTCATGACCTGCCGGTTATCCGCCAGCGCCACCCTGCTGTGCAACCATTGCTGCCAAAGGTTTTCCGGTACCGCCTGAGGCAGCGACGGCACCAGTTTGATCACCCACGTCGTTGCCAGGCAATTGCGCGAGTTTCGAGCGACGAGGTGTGGCCGCACCGCTTCATGCAACCAGGCCACAATGCTGTTGAGCTGTACGCTCGCGTGCATCCGCGCAGCCTGTAGGAGCCTGTCGGAGGTCTGCCGCTGCCATTCATCCGAACTGACACATGCACCGGCGTCATGGACGCGGACTTCGGCATGGCCGTTGTCCCAACAGAACCATGGTTCCTCGCCCTGCAAGGTTTGCAGGTAGCTTGCGAGCAATAGTGGCAGTGCGCTCCCACGCTTGCGAGCCAGGGCAAGCTGATCGCTGAAACCGCGCACCTTACCCGCGAGGATTGCACCGTCGCTGTGAACGCCTGGATTGACGATATACATCACACCCAGTTGCCCTGCCCACTCTGGACGCAGCGCCAACAGTGCGTCGGTGACAGCCGGCAGTTGCTCCACGTTCGGTACACGCACATAGCAACCCAAGGCCGTAACACGCAGGGCCAAGTGCTCGGCCGGGATCTCACCGAACAGATTGTTCAGGCTGTCTCCGCAGACCAGTACCACTGGGTGACGAAACGACGTCGCAGGCAGTGTCATGTTATCCGCCAACCTGAACGCCCCTGACAGGCGCTCGGCTCGGCGGTTCTGCGACACCCAGGCCCAGGCGACACAACACACCCCGATCAACACCCCGAGCGCTCGCACCCACAGTTCAAGCGGAATGATGACCAGTAAAGCCAAGGCCAATAAGCCCGCCCACAGGTAAAGAATTCGATGCAGGTTGAAGGTCATCGTCCGCTCACCCCTGACCAGGCATAAGCGAAGCCAGCGCATCGCTCAGCAACTGATCCAAACCCCATCCCGTAGCCGCAAGCAACAAGCCCATCGCCAGGATCTGGATCAGCGGTGAGTGCAGCCAGGACAGGCCCGCAGGCACGCCTGCGCGGGCCGCTTGCGTAACGAGGGTATGCCTGACCTTGCGTGGGGTGACCTGCGCGTCAAGGGCAACCCGCAATTGCTCACGTTCAGGATCGTCCAGGTCACGGTAGCGCCCGCGAAAACCCAGCATCAATACCCGCTGGAATGCGGTCAGCACATGCCGATCAGGTGCCGGCCCGCGCAGCACTTCGCGTATGTCTTCATAAAGAAACTCACCCGCCTGGTGACGGTTGAAAAACTTGGCCTGCAGCGGTTCGCTGGCCCACGACGCCCGCGCATCATCGCTGGCGCAGGTCAGCACCGTCTCGTCGAGCAACGCACATTGCGCATGGCTGATGTGATCAATGCTGCGTTGACCAAGGCCCGCCAGCTTGAGCTGCTGGCGCACCTGCTCCACTTGCGCCGTGCAAAGCTGCTCCAACTCCCGACTGTTCTGCACCGAGGCTCCCTGGCGCAACTCAACCACCAACAGATAGGTGTCCTGCAGCAGCGCATCGATATCCACCGCAGCCGAATTGCGCTCTTCCAAAGACGTCACTTTCATGAGCGCAGCACCGCGAACAGTTCAAGCTTGACGTCGGCTAATGTGCTGGGGACGTAGAACGCGCAAACGCCTTCGTCCAGCATTGCCTGCCCACTGGGATGGCCGAGGCCCAGGGCGAAATATTGATTTTCCAGGCGTAATGGAATCGCCGCCGGCACATGGCTGAGCGACTGCAACGGCACCCCATCAAGCGCCGCATTGACCAGGTAGTTGACAGCGTCGGGCGTGCCGATCTTGCACAAGCGCGGGAACTGATCCTGCAACTGCGCCGCCGGTAGCCGACAACGCACTGACAAATAGAAGTCGGCACCGTTGCGTTCACGCAGGCGCGGGTCATTGAGCGTGACTTGCCAGCGATTGGCCCCACGCGCCTCCAGTAGCAAGGCAACGACCCGCGACGGCAGGCTGGCCTCCAGCAGCAGGGAAATGCTGTGCATCAAGGGTGGGAATACGGCCTCCAGATGCGCGTGTCGATAAGCCGGGATTTCATCGACATCGTGTTCCAGTGAAAACGTCAGCAGGCCGCCCGCCAGCTTGATCAGCACTTGATAGACATGCTCTGGATGACGCGCCGCAAATGCACGCAGATCCGCCAGCACCGGCTGATAGGTGTTCAGCGCATTAAGCAGCCAGAACAGCGAGACATCGGCCACCGCAAAGTCGGCCATGCGCTGATTGCTTTCGCGCCGCATGCCCATGAGCCGTTGCCGCTTGGCGGCTAACTGGGTCAACAGGTTGTCCAGTTGATTCACCAGCCCAGAATGCGCGGCGAAGCTGAGCAATGGCGGCACGAAACCGAGGTCGAGGCTCCAGGCCCCTTTCCCGTCTCGCACCAGACGTGCGACCGGACACGTTACGTAATCCGGGTTATCGTCACTGTGAAGGCGCAGGCTCAGCGCGTGTTCCAGCACACCAATCGACTGGGCCTCGTCTGCGTAGATATCCTGAACCTGGCGCCAGTCCTGACGATAACGAGTGGGCCGATCGACTCTGCTGCCTTCAAACACGCAGTTGTTGCCGTTGGCTTGCTCCAATGGCAGCGCCAGTAGCACGGTCACTTCCTGAACCTCGTCGGTGAGCAGCGCCGCCAGTTCCAACGCGGGAGGCAGCCGATCCATGCATTCGGTGTCGACCCATGTGCCATCCGGCATTCGCACTTGCAACAGAGCGGCCTTGAGCTTGCCCAGTCGCAACGCATCCAGGTCGAACTCCACAGCCTGGACGCCCCAGGGATGTACCCAGGTCAGTAGAGCGAGCTGGTTATTGGTCCAAGCCTCGTAGCGTGTCTGCTGCTGAAATTGCTGCGGCGACAGCAATGCTCCGGCGGCCCATAAAGGGCGATCGATCTTCATGGCATCGTTTCCCTACGATTGAATCAGGCCTTGGCCTTGGGCATCTGCGAAACCAGCGACAGGTTCACGTCCATGCCCTCGACCTGGAAGTGCGGCACGGCGTACAACTTGACGCGGAAGAAGCCCGGATTGTCATCAATGTCTTCGACCGTCACCTTGGCATCGCGCAGTGGATGCGAGGCCTGCAGGTCATCGCCGGGGTCTGTCATTTCGGTCACCAGCCCGCCAATCCATTTGTTCAGCTCAAGCTCCAGCAGACGTCGGTCCTTGGTAGTACCGATGTTTTCGCGCTGGATCAGCTTCAGGTAATGGGCGATGCGTGAGAGCAGAAAGATGTAAGGCAAGCGTGCGTTGATTCGACTGTTGGCGGTGGCGTCGGCCGTGTCGTACAGCGCCGGTTTCTGCGCGGAATTGGCCGAAAAGAAACATGCGTAGTCGCGGTTCTTGTAGTACGAGAGCGGAATGAAGCCGAGGTTCGCGAATTCGAACTCACGGGTTTCCGGGATCATGACTTCGGAAGGAATCTTGACCTGATTACCGGTGCCCAGGTCGTACAGATGGATCGGCAGTTCCGTCACCGCGCCGCCCGATTGCGGCCCACGAATCTGCACGCACCAGCCATTGGTGATGAAGCTTTTGACCATGTTGGCCGCAAAGGCAAATGAGGCATTGGTCCACAGGTATTTACCGTGATCCGGACCCTTGACGCTTTCGATGTAATTGAAATTGCGTACTGGAATGGTGTCGGGGCCATAGGGCAAGCGCCCGAGGACGCGTGGCATGGTCAGACCGATGTAACGTGCATCGTCACTGTCGCGGAACGCCTTCCACTTGATGTATTCAGCGCGGTCAAAGTAGTTGCCGATGTCCTTGATCGCGGCAACTTCTTCCATGGACTCTTTGCCGAAGAAGGCTGGGCCGACCGCGCCCACAAATGGCATGTGCGCGGCGGCGGACACCTTCGAAATGTTGCGCAGCAGGGCGATATCCTGAGGGCTTCGGTCAAACTCGTAGTTGGAGATAGCTGCTGCAATCGGCTCACCGCCGGGAGTGTCGTACTCCTGGGTATAGGTGTGCAGATACAAGCCGCTCTGGGCGATTTCCGGCGCATCCTCGAAGTCCTGCACGAGGTGATCCTTACTGATATCCAACAGTTCGATGCGCACGTTCTGACGGAAATCCGTCTGATCAATCAGCGACTTCACGCCACGCCAAGTCGACTCGACACGTTGGAAATCCGGATGATGCATGACTGCGTCGAGTTGACGGCTGATCTGCATGTCCAGGGAGGCGATGTGTTCGTCCAGCAGGACTCTATCCAGACGCTCTACTTTCTGCGGTGATTGTTTAAGCAACTTTAAAAACACGCTGACCGCTGCGGTCACCCGCTCATCGGCTGATACCTCAGACAGCGCGTCGGCGTTTTGAAACGCTTCTATACCACCCATCGTTACTATCGGGTTTAGATTGATCTTGCTAAACAGCGCACCGTAAATACCACCGCACGCTTCAGTTAACACAGTAGCGCTGCGCGATTGTTCGCTGGAACCTTCTACAGTCATAACGGCACTTCCCTTTAAAAAGCATGAATTAAATCAACGATCTTCCACAGGCGCCAAGGCAGCCAGCTCCGCCCTTAGTTCGTCACTGAGCGCATCATCTTTGAGAATACGCTCTAACTCGTGGCGAAAGGTCACGTTATCCAGCAAGTTCGATTTGAGATCGCGCAACAGGTTGCGCATAGCCAACAAGGCCCGTAGTTGCGGAATCTGCCTCGCTACTTGCTCGGGCTCAAAGTCTTTCATACAGTGAAAGTTCAGTTCGACAGACGTATCAGATGCCTCGTCGCTCAACGTATCGGGAACGGCGAGCTTCAGGCTGGGCGAGAAGTCCGCCAAGACGCTGTCGAGGTTGTTTTTATTGATGTTGACCTTGCCTCGCTCTGACAGCGGACGTTGCTCCTGGCCGTTGCTGTAGTCACCCATCAGCATCAGTTTAAGTGGCAGTTCAATCTTCTTCTGCGCACCACCGGTATGCAGGTCAAGCTTGATATTGATCCTGGCTTTGGGTACTTCATTTTGAAAGCTGCTTAAAGTCATAACTCCATCCGTAAGTCGCCTTTTCAACAGCGCAGTTAGCCATTGAAAAAATAAAGACCGAAATCCATAGAGAGAAAATGGATTCCTTACTGGAAAAGCCAACGCACTACCCGGCCGCTGGCAAACTCCTTCTACTTAGAATGAAGTATTGCCTTTTATATTTACCACCCCCAAATCACGGGCAAGAGCTTTCCGAGGCGCTTTGCGGAAACTTCCCACAAATTGCCCAGATCGGCCCTCTCGCAATCAACGTTTAATATTTAACTACGAACACAAGAAAGATCCGTCAGAGCATCAAACTATTTGTAGGCAATCACTGTAGGAAGTTTTATTAAAGTAACAAAAAGCGGACACTCTCTTACAGTTATAGGCGCTGTGTTTATAACGTAAGAGGCAATCAAGGAGGAACAGCTAAACCGCCCAATCAGGAGGAAACACTTCCATACCGTCAAGCAGACACCGAGGCGGAAGCGGCGGCAGGTGCAGAGTACTGCCCGCCACCGCTGGTCAATATCGTAAAAATTGAAATTTACGCGTGCGCAGTCACACCTCCCGCGCCTTCACCTTCAAATGCCGCGCATACCAAGGCCGCTTCGGCACCCGCTTGAACAAGCCTTTGAGCGCATCGTCATCAGCGCCAAACGTAATCCTCAACGCGAGCTTCATGGTCTCCGGGTCCATTTCCATCGACTTGCCCATCTGCAAGCCCGGTGTGGTGCTGCAGCCATGGGTGTCCGGGCCTAGCCACGGGTCGCCGACTTCGACCCAGCGGCCGGGTGCGAACCAAGCCACGCCGTTGACCTCCAGCCGGCTGACTTCGCCTGGATTGAAGCGCTCGTGGGCGCGGAACCAGTCTTCGATGCGGTCGTCGATCCAGCCGTGGAAGTGCCAGAACACCGGGTTTACGTGGGAGGAAAACGGGTCGCCAAGGAAGTCGTTTTCAGCGGCGTACCAGCGTGCGGCAAAGTCTGCTGGGTCACGGGCAAAGGGTACTGGCGCGCCGTTGGAGGGGTCGCGGGGCACCGAGGCCCAGCGCATGTGCAGCCAGTCGTGCAGGCCCAGTTCCATTTGCGAGCCCAACTGCCCAAGCGTGAATTTGGCCAGGTAACGTGGGTCGCGGTATTGGGACTCCCAGACCTGGAAGTTGCTGTGGTAGGTCTCTTCGGACTTGATGTCGCTGACCCACTGGGTGTATTCGCTGTCGTCCGGGGCTGACCAGGTGGGCGGCAGCGCGAAGCCATCGTGGTTGTCGAAGTAGCGCACAAAGCCCAGGCGATCACGCTCCAGCGCCGGTTGCGGCTCGGGGAAGGCGGGCCACGAGGGCAAGTCCTGCATGGCGCGGGCGGCGCCCAGCATGTGCCGGTGCATGAAGAAGAAGTCGATACCCGAGCCGTTGCGGTCTTTGCGTTTGCCACGGGCATCGCGCTCCTGGCCACGGGGCCCCGGTTGCCAGCCGATGCCGCGCAGGGCGTCGCGCTTTTCTTCGGAGAGTTTGTGCCATTGGTCGCGCGTAGCGTGCCACAACTGGTGGAACAGGCGGTGTTCGGGGGCAATCAGCCACGCGAGCAGCGTCGGGTTATGGCCGATGCGCTGGCGGGCTTCGGGAAACAGTTGTTTGTGGGCGACAAAACGGTTGTCGCGCTCAGTCAGCGCCAAGGGGCGATCAAGGTCGAGGATCTGCCCGCTGAGGGTGCCGCTGCCGGCGTTGCCGAAGTCGGCCCAGACTTCATCGAGGGTCATCTTGAATTCATAGGCGGGCCGGCCATCGGCCGCGTCGCGGTCGATCAGGCGCCAGTAGAGCAAGGCGCCCTCGCCCGTCAGCAAATCGCCCAATACGCGATAACGCGGTTCGCCTTCGGCACGCAGGTTCGCAGCAGTGTCCAGGTAGCCGCGCAGGCCTCGGCCACGGGGTGCGATGTCGAGCAGCAGCTCCAGACCTTGCAGCGGCAGGCCCTTGAGGCCCGCGTCGCGGCCTTCCAGGCGCAGGCTCCAGACACCGCGCAAGGTATTGGCCAAGTGTTGGCCGGCAGTGTCAGCCAGATCCACCGTGGCTTCGCCGGGGGTGATGGGGAATTCTTCACGCGTCCACTCGCGATGGGCATAGAAGGCGGCCGGCACAGCGGCGCCGGTGAGCGCGAGGCCTGCGATGAACCCACGTCGAGAGATGGTCATTGTTTACCTTAGGAAACGGCTTGATCAGAGCTAGAACGTTTGCTGACAGGGGAAATTTACCGCTGCCGCCTCGCCCGCCTAAATTTCCCCGCGCATTGCTCGTTCCTCCCTGATAGCGAAGGCCTCAACTGACTGAGATGGCAATGACAAAATCACGTTCGAAAAAGGCGCTGTACATCGGCCTGCCCCTGGCCCTTGCGGTCGGCGCTGGCTTGCTGGCCTGGGATCATTGGTTCAGGGGCAATGCCGGCTACCCGCTGGAGGTGATCAAGCAGGCCAATGAAATGCAGGACCGCCTGCTGTCATTCGACAGCCATATTACCGTGCCGGTGGATTTCGGCACCGCCGGCAAGGAAGCGGACAAGGACGGCAGTGATCAATTCGACCTGGTCAAGGCCAGTCGTGGCCGCTTGTCCGGCGCCGCGTTGACCATCTTCGGCTGGCCAGAGATCTGGAACGGCCCCAACGCACCACACAAGCCCACCGAAGGGTTCGTAGAAGCGGCACGCCATGAACAGGAAGTGCGCTACAAGATCATCAGCGCCATGGTGCGCGACTTCCCCAACCAGGTCGCCATTGCCTACACCCCGGATGACTTCCGGCGCCTGCATGGCGAGGGCAAGTTTGCGATATTTATGAGCATGCTCAACGCCTACCCTCTGGGCAACGACCTGAACCAACTGGACCTGTGGGCCGCGCGCGGCATGCGCATGTTCGGCTTCAGTTATGTGGGCAATAACGCCTGGTCGGACTCCTCGCGCCCGCTGCCGTTTTTCAATGACAGCCCGGATGCCCTGGACGGCCTGTCGGACATTGGCAAGCAAGCCGTGCATCGCCTCAACGACCTGGGTGTGATCATTGATGTGTCGCAGATGTCGACCAAGGCCCTGGAGCAGGTGGCACAGCTGAGCCGTACGCCGATGGTGGCTTCTCACTCGGCACCGCGAGCATCGGTGGATATTCCGCGCAACCTCAGCGACAAGGAGTTGCAGCTGATCAAGCACAGCGGCGGCGTGGTGCAGATCGTGGCTTTCTCCGCCTACCTGCGCCCGCTGAGCCAGCCGACCCAGGACAAGCTCAACGCCCTGCGCGCACGCTTCGACCTGCCGCCCCTGCCCAACCTGGCCATGGCGCTGATGCCGGGCGACCCCATCATCGCGGCTTGGCCCGAGCAGCGGTTCGGCGAGTACGCCAGCGCGCTGTACGGCATCCTCGAAGAAGAACCCAAGGCCACCCTCAAGGACCTGGGCAACGCGATCGACTACACCGTGCGCAAGATCGGTATCGACCATGTCGGCCTGTCTTCGGACTTCAACGACGGCGGCGGCATCGACGGCTGGAACAACGTGGGCGAAATCCGCAACGTCACCGCCGAGCTGATCCAGCGCGGCTACTCCGAAGCCGATATCGCCAAGCTGTGGGGAGGCAACTTCCTGCGGGTGTGGGACCAGGTACAAAAATCCGCCAAGCCATTGGCCAACCGCTAACCACCTGGAAGCCAGTCCATGACCGACCGCCGTACGTTTCTCAAGCAGGCCGGGGTATTTGCCGCCAGCCTGCCGCTTGGCGCTGCCATCCTGCCTCACGCACAGGCAGCCCCCACGCAAGACCCATGGACGGGATTCAAGCAACTGTTCAACCAGGACCCTGATTACCTGCATTTCTCCAATTTCCTGGTGGCCTCGCACCCCAAGCCGGTACGCGAGGCCATCGAGCGCTACCGTGCGCAGATCGACCGCAACCCAGGGCTGGCCATGGACTGGGACCTGCAGGAAACCTGGAAGCGCGAAGGCCAGGTGCGCGAATGGGCCGGTCACTACCTGAAGGCCACACCCCCGCAGATCGCCCTGACTGGCAGCACCTCCGAAGGGCTGGCGATGATTTATGGCGGGATCAAGGTGCGGCCCGACCAGGAAATCCTGACCACCGTTCACGAGCATTACGCTACGCAGAACGTGCTGGATTATCGCGTCCTCAAGCAAGGCACCCAGGTCCGTCGCATCACGCTGTTCGACAATGCCAACCAAGTGTCCGCCGACGAAGTGCTGGGCAATATCCAGCGCGCCATCCGCCCCAACACCCGCGTGCTGGGGATGACCTGGGTGCAGTCCGGCAGCGGCGTGAAGCTGCCCATCGGCGAAATCGGCAAGTGGGTGGACGAGCACAACCGCGACCGCGACGAGCAGGACCGCCTCCTCTATGTGGTGGATGGCGTGCACGGCTTCGGCGTGGAAAACCTCGATTTTCCCGACATGCACTGCGACTTCTTCATCGCCGGCACCCATAAATGGATGTTCGGCCCACGCGGCACCGGCCTGGTGTGCGCCCGCGACCCCGAGAACAAATACGTGACACCCATGGTGCCGACCTTCTCCGAGGACAAGGATTTCGCCACCAGCATGACGCCGGGCGGTTACCACGCCTTTGAGCATCGCTGGGCGGCGGACGAGGCCTTCAAGCTGCACTTGCAGTTGGGCAAGGCGCACGTGCAGGCGCGCATCCATGCGCTGAATACCGAATTGAAAGACCAGTTGCTGGCACAACCCCAAGTCGAACTGGTCACCCCGCGCAGCACCGAGCTGTCCGCTGGCTTCACCTTCTTCCGGGTCAAGGGCCAGGACAGCGACGCGGTGGTGGCCCATATGATGAAACACCGCGTGGTGATCGATGCAGTGGAGCGTGATGTCGGCCCCGTGATCCGCACCTCGCCCGGCCTGCTTAACAACGCTGACGAAATCCAGCGGTTCATGACCCTGCTGCGCCAGCGGGTGTGACGCTTACTTTTCCCTTTGAACGAGATGCCCACATGATTCCATTCCGACCCCAACCCTTGAGCGCCCTGGCGCTGATGGCCCTGTGCAGCGCAATGCTGCCGGGCCTGGCCCAGGCCGCCGCGCCACAACCGGGCAAAGTGTTCAAGGACTGCAAGGACTGCCCGGAAATGGTCGTACTGCCCGCCGGCACCTTCACCATGGGAACGCCTGAAGATGAAGTCGGCCGCGAGCCGGATGAAGGCCCGATGCATGACGTGACCTTCGCCAAACCGTTCGCCATGAGCCGCTTCCATGTCACCGCCGGTGAATGGGACAGCTATGTGCGCCAGAGCGGTGTGAAGATCGCCAACGGCGACGAGCGCCCCGGCCGCGAATGCATCGCCAGCAAGCCGCGTTACCCGCAAGGCCCGCGCCAGCCGGCAGTGTGCATGGACATGGACGACATCAAAGCCTACGTCGCCTGGCTGTCGAAAAAGACCGGCCAGAAGTACCACATGGTCAGCGAAGCCCAACGTGAATACGCCGCCCGCGCCGGCTCCACCGGGCCGTTCCCGTTCCCCTTCGATGAAGGCAAGGGCTACAGCATCGCCCAGCACGCCAACACCTATGGACCGGCAGACGGCTACAGCTACTCCTCGCCCGTGGGCAGCTACCCGCCGAACGCGTTCGGCATGTACGACATGCACGGCAACGTCTACGAGCGCGTCGCGGACTGCGAACACACCAACTACATCGGTGCCCCGACTGACGGTAGCGCCTGGGTGGAACCGAACTGCGAGTCCTATCAGATTCGCGGCAATGACTGGGGCGAAGCACCAGTGTTTTCGCGCTCGGGCAACCGCAATACCATCTACCCGCAGACGCGGGGGGACTGGATCGGTTTCAGGGTGGTGCGTGATCTCTGATAACGCACGCTGAAACCGGCATAAAAAAACCGCCTGGCATGTGCCAGGCGGTTTTTTTATGTCTGGAGGAAGCTGGCGCGAGCGCCCGCTTCCGGTGGGTCAGTGAATCAGAAGGCGTACTTGGCGTTGATCATTGCGTTGCGCGGTTCGCCGTAAGAGCCCGAGTTGAACGTGCCCATGCCGTCGTAATACTTCTGGTCAAACAGGTTGTTGACGTTCAGCCCCACACTCAGGTGGTCATCCACTTGGTATTTGGCCAACAAGCCAACTACGGCGAACGGATCCTGAGTAGCCTTGTAGTAAGGGCCGGAGTAATTGATTTGCGATGCAGCGTACATCTCACTCTGCCAGGTGACGTTGCCGCCAACCGTCAACTTGTTCCATTCACCCGGCAAGCGATAAGTAGTGCCGAACTTGAACTGGTTGATCGGCTGGTTGGTCTGTACCCGACCGCCGTCCTTGTCGTGGGACTCACGGTAGGTATAGCCACCAAACACGTTCCAGCCCCTGGCCACTTCACCCGAGATCTCGGTCTCGACGCCACGGGTGTTGGTACCACTGATGGCCTTGTACACAGCGCGACCCGAAGAATCCGTGCCTGACTGCTCCGGCGTGTTCTTCTGATTAATCTCAAACACCGCGACGCTCGCGTTCAGCGCACCGTCGAAGAACTCACCCTTGAGACCGATCTCGTAGTTGTCGCCTTCAAGCGGCGCCAGCGAGGTGCCGGAGGCGGTTTTGTAGAACGTCTGCGGCAAGAAGATGCTGGTGTAGCTGGCGTACGCCGAATAGGTGTCGTTCAACTCATAAACAATGCCGGCATAAGGCGTGACAACCCCGGTCTTTTTGGTCTTGTCGGTCGCCTTGGTGCCATCGAGATAATTCTTGACCTCATCCTCCTGATTCCACCAACTGAGCCGGGTCCCCAGAATGATGGTCAGCGGATCGAACGGTTTCAGGCGCAGCGCACCGTACATGCCGGTCTGCTGCAAGGTCGTGACGGTGCCGCCATCCTTTTGATACTCACGATTGCCGTACTCACGGCCGTCCCAGTTGAAAATGTTCGCCGAACCGTAGTCGCCGTCATCATTGTGACTGGCGTAGTTAGGGAAGTTCAGGTGAGTGCGCGAGGCGCTGGCACCGACCACCAACTCATGTTCTCGACCGCCAAGGTTGAACGGGCCGGAAGCATAAGTATCGAGCGTATCCTGGGTCTGGTAGCTGTCCAGGCGGTAAATAAATACGCCCGTGCCTTCACCGGTCACTGGGTCAGGGTAGCCGCCACTTGCCGATGCGCCCTGGCCTTTACGGTAGGAGTATTGATGGCTGTAAGCAGTCTTCAGGCTCCAGTCATTGTCCAGCTTGTGATCAAGCATGGCGGTGAAGTTGTAGCTGGTATTGTCCATGTAACTCGAACGCGAGGCCGGGTTGAATGAACGGGAGAAGTTGGTTTGCTTGCCGTTGCTGAAAAATAGCGGGATATGCCCGTAGCTGGTGCCGTCGGCATTGTTATTCTGATAGTCGAGGCTAGTGCGCAGCGTTGTGCTGTCGTTCAAGTCGATATCCAACGCGCCGTACATAACGCGCTTTTCCTGACTGTACCAGTCAATGAACGAATTTTGCTTCTGATAAGCCGCCACGAAACGTCCACGCACATTGCCGGTTTCCGTCAGCGGGCCAGCGACGTCGACTTCGGAACGGTAGCGGTCCCACGCCCCCGCTTCTCCGGAAACGTAAGCCTGGAAGTCCTTGGTTGGACGCTTGCGCACCAGGTTGATGGTGGCAGACGGAGTGCCTGCACCACTCATCAGGCCGGTGGCGCCGCGCACGACTTCGACACGGTCATAGATGGCCATGTCCGAGATTGAGCCTACATATTGCTGCGACTCGTTGGCCACCTGTGACGGAATGCCGTCGTACTGGAAGTTCTGGATCGCAAAACCACGGGAGTAAAACGTGTAACGCTCACTGTCGCGGTGATTGATGCTGATACCGGGCGTGAAAGCCATCACCTCGTTGAGCGTCGAAAGATGCTGATCATCCATCAACTGGCGGGTAATCACGCTGACCGACTGCGGCGTTTCACGCAACGACAATGGGAGCTTGGTTGCCGTGCTGGTGGCCCCTGTAGTGTACGAACCGGTATTTTCGGTCGTCGCCCCAAGCCCCTCGGCACTGATGGTGGTTGCCCCAAGGTTCAGCGCAGAACCGCTGGTGGGCGTCATCACGATGTAGTTGCCGTTCGCTTCGCGACTGGCCTGCAAGCCACTGCCCGACAACAGTCGAGACAGGCCTTCATCAACGCCGAACTGCCCTCTCAGCCCTGGGGTGGAGCGCTGGCTGGCGAGCGCCGGATCGTAGGAAATCGATACGCCGGCAGCCGAGCCGAATGCCATCAGCGCATCCGACAATTTACCGGCCGGGATCGCGAAGGCAACCTTGCCCGCTTCACTCTGGGCAAATGCAGCGCTCGGCATCAATGTGGCAGCAGCTGGCACAGCCAGCGCGGCACCCAGCATCATCAGACGCACGGTCTGCGGCAATTTCTTCAGCGCGTAATGCTTGGGCGTAGACAACCAAAGGAAATAAGGCATCGACAGCAATCCTTGAACAGTGAGGCGTGTGATTGGCAGAAATAGTGGCGTCTTTGAGCGCCTCTGGTTAATAAGACGGTTCAGGTAATGAAAACCAGACTCATTTACCTGCTTATTTTTCACCGCGCCTCCAAACGCACTCGACCAACAACCGCGAGGACTATTAATGCTCGGGCGCGCCAGCTCATCGAAATGAAAGCGTCCACGGGAGAGGAACGGCGTACCGGCCTACGGGTGCCGACCGAAGAACGCGGCCGCATCAAGCTATAACGTGGGACGGCAGGACAAATTTAGGCCCCGCGCCCAACGCAATAAGGCTAAATCGCGCCGCAGTCGAAACGTCTCCTACAAAAGCCCGCGAGCGATCAAATGGATCGCCGGGCCTCCACTCGCCCTTAGCACGTAGCCACGTCGCGACCGAGGTAGTTTCATGACTGCAAAACCGCGTAGCGCCCTCAGTGAACTCTTGAGCCTGCTCAAGCCGTATCGCTACACCGTCATCCTGTCGATTCTGTTCGGCATCCTCGGAGGCGTGAGCGTCACGGCCCTTCTTGCCACGGTCAACCAGGGCCTGCACAGCGAGTCCGGCCTCACCACCGCCGTGGTCCTGGCCTTCGCCGGCCTGTGCCTGCTCGCCCTGCTCAGCAGCATTGCCGCCGACATCGGCAGCAACTTCGTCGGGCAAAAAGTCATTGCCAGGCTGCGCAAGGACCTCGGCGCCAAGGTACTGTCAGCACCGATCGAACAGATCGAACGCTACCGCAGCCATCGCCTTATTCCGGTACTGACCCACGACGTCGACACCATCAGCGACTTCGCCTTCGCCTTTGCCCCGCTGGCCATTTCCATCACCGTTATCCTCGGCTGCCTGGGCTACCTGGCGAGCCTCTCGCTGCCGATCTTCATCATGACCCTGCTGGCCATCGGCATTGGCTCAGCCATCCAGTTCATCGCGCAAAGCAAAGGCATCAAAGGCTTCTACGCGGCGCGGGAAGCGGAAGACAACCTGCAAAAACACTACTCGGCCATCGCCGAGGGCGCCAAGGAACTGCGGATCCACCGCAAGCGCCGCCACGCCATGCTGACCCGCAACATCCAGGCCACCGCCGACCACATCTGCGACACCCACGTGCGCTCGATCAATATTTTCGTGATCGCCAAAAGCCTGGGTTCGATGCTGTTCTTCGTGGTCATCGGCCTGGCGCTGACCCTGCAATCGTTCTGGCCCAGCAACAACCCGGCGATGATGAGCGGCTTTGTCCTGGTGCTGCTCTACATGAAAGGCCCGCTGGAGAACCTGATCGCCAACCTGCCGATTATCAGCCGCGCACAGATCGCCTTCCGCCGCATTGCCGACCTGTCCGAACGCTTCTCGTCGCCGGAACCGCACTTGCTGCTCGACGCCGATGAGAGCCGCACGCCACCCATGAAGCATCTGGAGTTGCGCGACGTGCAGTACGCGTTCCCGCCCGTGGAAGGCAGCGCGCCTTTCAAGCTGGGCCCGGTGAACCTGACCATCGAGCCTGGGGAAATCCTGTTTATCGTCGGTGAAAACGGCTGCGGCAAGACCACCCTGATCAAGTTGCTGCTGGGCCTGTATACCCCGCAGCAAGGTGAGATCCGCCTCAACGGCACAACGGTGGATGCCCACGGCCTGGACGATTACCGGCAGATGTTCACCACCATTTTTGCCGACTACTACCTGTTCGACGAACTGGTGCAAAGCGACAAGGCCCTGCCGGACGACGCCAACCAGTACCTGGAGCGCATGGAAATCGCGCACAAGGTCAGCATTCGCGATGGCGCGTTCACCACCACCGACCTCTCCACCGGGCAGCGCAAGCGCCTGGCGCTGATCAACGCCTGGCTCGACGAGCGTCCAGTGCTGGTCTTCGACGAATGGGCCGCCGACCAGGACCCGACCTTCCGCCGCGTGTTCTACACAGAGCTGCTGCCGGACCTCAAGCGCCTGGGCAAGACCATCATCGTGATCTCCCACGATGATCGTTATTTCGATATCGCCGACCAATTGGTGCGCATGGAAGCCGGGCGCGTCATCACCGAAAAAGCTTTCGCCTGACCTCACCCTCCGGCGAGCGCCCTGCCGCTCGCCGCTTGCCCGCCAAGTCCCACGTCACACCTAAATCTCGTCGGCCACGCTTCGTCTTTCTGACAACGCATATTTACGCAGCCGATGGCGACGAGACCAAACATGAACCCACTGAATCAACTCCCCGACGACGACTTGCTGGCTTTGTTGATGGCCGACGACGTCGGTTCAGAGCATTCCATCAAGGCTTCCCCCCATCGCGGCCCCACTCCCCTGTCCTTCGCCCAACAACGCCTGTGGTTCCTGCAACAGCTCTCGCCCGACAGCAGCGCCTACAACCTGCCCAACGCACTGCACCTGCGCGGCCCGCTGAATACACCGGCGCTCGGCGCAGCCTTGCAACAGGTCATCGACCGGCACGACGTGCTGAAAACCGCATTCCACACCGTTGATGATGAACCCCGGCAAGTGCTCGACCCGCAAGCCCGCATCCACTTGCGCGAAGAGGACCTGTCCGGCCTGGCACCACACGCCCGTACCGCCGCCGTCACTGAGCGCCTGGCCGCCGAGGCCGGTGCACCGTTTGACCTGGCGCGTGCGCCGCTGATTCGCGCCACCCTGATCAAACTTGAGCGCGATGACCACATCCTGCTGTTGAACATGCACCACATCGCCTCGGACGCCTGGTCCAACCCGATCCTGATGCACGACCTGATCCAGGCTTACCAACGCGCCTGCCAGGGCGACACGACGCCGTTGGCGCGACCTGCCATCCAGTACGCCGACTACGCCCGCTGGCAGCGCGAGGAGTACCCGAACACGCCTGAACAACAGCGCGCCGCCGAGTATTGGACGGATTACCTGGGACGCGAGATTCCCACGCTGGACCTGCCTACCGAGTTCCCCCGCAATGCCGGCCAACAGCACCGCGCCGGCAATCTCCAGCTGTCAGTGCCCTCAGCCCTGAGCCAACAGTTGCAAGGCTTCTGCCAGCAACAGGAGGTGACGCCGTTTATCGTGCTGCTGGGCACTTGGCAACTGCTGCTCAGCCGCTACAGCGGCCAGCAGGACTTCACTGTCGGCGTGCCAAATGCAGGCCGCAATCAGAGCGAGACCCAGGACCTGGTGGGGTTCTTCGTCAGCAGCCAGATCTACCGCACGCAACTCACCGACGACCTGACCACAGGCGAGTTTCTCCAAGCGCTGCGCCAGCAATCGCGCGCGGCGATGGAACATGCCGACTACCCGATTGAACTGATCATTGAGCACCTGCAACTGCAACGCAGCACACAGGCCAATCCGCTGTTCCAGACCCTGTTCAACTGGCGTGTGAGCCAGGAACAAACCGGCGCGCTGAAGCTGGGTGAGTTGAGCCTGGCGTTCCTGCCGGTGGCGCAACATGAGGCCAAGTTCGACCTGTCGATGGACGTGGACTACGCGCCACAGCACATCACCGCGAGCATCGAGTACAGCACCGCATTGTTTGGCGCGGCGACGATTGAACGCCTGGGACGGCACTGGCTGCACTTGCTGCACAGCCTCATTGCCGACCCGCAACAGCGGCTGGCCGACCTGGCGATGCTGGACCACGCCGAGCAGCAGCAGATCGTCAGCGCGTGGAACGCCACCACTACCCACTACCCGCTCGACCACAGCGTCCAGCAATTGATCGAAGCCCAAGTGGCCGCCACCCCCGATGCCCCAGCATTGGTGTTCGGCGACCATCAACTGAGCTATCGCCAGCTCAACCAGCGCGCCAACCAACTCGCCCACAAGCTGATGGAACTGGGCGTCGGCCCGGATGCACTGGTGGGCATTGCCACCGAGCGCAGCCTGGAGATGGTCATCGGCCTGC